>JANPMU010000198.1:0-3230 GCA_031427095.1 Sphingomonas sp. | reverse complement strand
TGGGCGCAGCATGGCGCGATGGCGCTGCTCGCGCCGTTGCTCGTGGTCATCGTTGCCATCGTCCAGGTGACGTCGCGTCTTGTCGCCGACCGCCGCGCGCGCTTTTCACCCGATGAGGAGGCGATGCTCGCGGGTCCGCTTGCCGGTCTGTCGCGGGCTCGCGCACGCCATTTCCTTGATCAGGGATTGTGGCTCAACGGCCGCTCGGGCGAAGCGCTCACCCGCGAAGGCGAAAGCGCCGCGCATCTCTATTATCTCAGCTCGGGCAAGGCCGAGGTCGTGTCGGGCGGTCGACGTGTCGGCTTCTGCCACCCCGGCCAGTTGATCGGCGAAGGCACGGTCCTGTCCCCCGACGCCGCGACCGCAACCGTCACGCTGAGCGAGGCGTCGCGCTTCTGGTGTGCCCCGGCCAAGACGCTGATCGACTATCTCGCCGCCAATGACGATGTCCGCCACGTCCTCGAACATGGCTTCACCGTGTCGCTGCGCGAAAAGCTCGACGCGATGAACCGCTCGGCGCCAATCTAGCGTCTGCGGCGATTGACGAGGACCGGCGTCAGCGCCCGACGATGCGCTCGACCAGCGAGCGAAGATTGGCAAAATGTTCGATGGCGATACCCTTCGCTGCCTCGACCCCCGCCGGGACCCAGGCCTGCTTGAAGCCCAATTTGGCCGCCTCCTTCAACCGCAGCGCGATGTGGGCGACCGGGCGGATCTCGCCCGACAAAGCGATCTCGCCCAGCACAATGCCATTGGCGGGGACCGGCCGTTCGGCCATCGCCGAGACCAAAGCCGCAGCAACCGCAAGGTCCGCCGCCGGGTCCGACAGCCGATAGCCGCCGGCGATGTTCAAATAGACCTCGGCCGAAGCAAAACTCATCCCGCAGCGCGCTTCCAGAACCGCCAATACCATCGCCAGGCGCCCGCTGTCCCAACCGACGGCGGCACGGCGCGGGGTCGCACCGCTCGCCAGCCGCACCGTCAGTGCCTGGATTTCGACCAGCACCGGGCGGGTGCCTTCCAAAGCCGGAAAAACGCTGGTTCCGCTGACCGCCTCGCCGCGCTGGGTCAGGAACAGCGCCGACGGATTGGGCACCTCGATCAATCCCGCGCCGTCCATCGCGAACACGCCAATCTCGTCGGTCCCGCCGAAGCGATTCTTGGCGGCGCGGAGGATCCGATACTGATGGCTGCGCTCGCCTTCAAAACCCAGCACCGTGTCGACCATATGTTCGAGCACACGCGGTCCCGCGATCGTGCCGTCCTTGGTGACATGGCCGACCAGCACCAGCGCGCAACCGCTCGCCTTGGCGTAGCGGATCAGCTCATACGCCGACGCGCGGACCTGGCTGACCGTGCCGGGAGCGCCCTCGATCAGGTCCGAATGCATCGTCTGGATCGAATCGATCACCAGCAATGATGGTGGCCCGGTTTCTGCCAACGTGGTCAGGATATCGCGGACCGAGGTCGCCGCAGCGAGCTGGACCGGCGCATCGCCGAGCCCGAGCCGCCGGGCGCGCAGCCGGACCTGGTCGGCCGCTTCCTCGCCCGAGATATAGACCGCGCTGCCCCCCGCCGCCGCGATTTTCGCCGCGACCTGAAGCAGCAAGGTCGATTTGCCGATTCCCGGGTCGCCGCCGATCAGCAGCGCCGACCCGGCGACCATCCCGCCACCGATCGCGCGATCGAATTCGGCGATCCCGCTGGTCAGCCGCTGGGGCAGCTCGCTCGGACCGGCGTTGAGCCCGACCAGTGCAATCGCCCGTCCCCCGCTCGACAGATCGTGCCGCGCCGAGAAAGCCGTGACGACTCCGACGCCGTCCTGGACCAGCGTATTCCACTCGGCGCAGTCGGCGCATTGACCCTGCCAGCGCGACGCGACCGAGCCGCACGCCTGGCAGACATATCGGGTTTTCGGCTTGGCCATCGTGGAAACTGCTCTAGCCACCGCAGCTTCCTGCTGTCGAGCGGCAACGCATCGCCGGTTCGGGCGTTGGGCCGGACACAGGAGAATGACATGCCATATGCCAATGCCAAGGACGGAACCGATCTCTATTACAAGGACTGGGGCACGGGAACGCCCGTCGTCCTGCTGCACGGCTGGCCGCTGACCGGCGACACATTCGACGATGCCGCGCTGAAGCTTGCTGAATCGGGCTATCGCTGCATCATTCCCGATCGCCGCGGCTTTGGCCGGTCGGACCAGCCGTGGGACGGCTATGATTATGACACCTTCGCCGATGATGTCGCGGCGGTGCTCGACGATGCGGAGATCAGCGAGCCGGTCGCGCTCGTCGGATTTTCGATGGGTGGCGGCGAGGTCGCGCGCTATCTGACCAGATTCGGCCCGGGCAAGGTGACCAAAGCGGTGCTGATTTCCGCCGTCGTGCCGTACATGCTCAAGACCGACGACAATCCCGATGGCGTTCCGCAAGCGACGTTCGACGAGATGACTGCAGGCATGAAGCAGGACCGCGCGGCCTTTTTCACCGGCTTCTTCAAGGACTTCTTCGGCAAGTCGGTCAGCGATGAGGTGCTGCAGGACGCCTGGCGCCAGGCGATGATGGCCGGGTTGCGCCCGACGCTGGCCGCCGCGAAAGCGTTCGCGACGACCGATTTTCGTCCCGACCTCGCCAGCTTCACCGTCCCGACGCTGGTCATCCACGGCACCGCCGACAAGACCGTGCCGATCGATGCCACCGGCCGGGTCGTCGCCAAGCAGGTCCCCGGCGCCAAGCTGATCGAATATGACGGCTCGGCGCATGGCCTGTTCGCGACCGACAAGCAGCGGCTGATCGGCGATCTGCTCGACTTCCTCGGCGGCGCGCAAGCCAGCGAACAGCGCAGTGCGATCCCGCTGATGCACATGGTGTGACGCAAGCGGGGCCCGGTTCGCGCCGGGCCCCATTGCCTTGAAGCCGCGACACGCCGCTCGGCAGCCGCTGGTTGCCGCCTTGGTTCGGCCAGTCTAACGCGCCGCAGATGAGTTTCCTTCCCGAACCGCTCCAAATCCCCGCTTTCCGCGCTTACTGGCTGGCGCGGCTGACCGCGACGATCGCGCAGATGGCGATGATCGTGATCATCGGCTGGCAGGTTTACGACATCGCGCGCGAGACGATGGGCCTCAAAGAGGCGGCGCTGATGCTCGGGGTGATCGGGCTGGTCCAGTTCGTGCCATTGTTCGCGCTGACCCTGGTGTCGGGCTGGACCGCCGACCGGCTCGACCGGCG
>JANPMU010000197.1:0-3970 GCA_031427095.1 Sphingomonas sp. | reverse complement strand
CTGTTCGACGGCAAGCTCCATGACGCTTGCGGCGCCGGCTTCGACCTTGCGACGCAGCGCGCTGGCGACGACCAGTTCGCGCGCCGCGAAATAACGCGCGGTGGTCAGCTTGGCTTCGTGGAAGGCGCGATCCTCGCCCGGTTCGCCGACCAGCCGCGCGCTTGCCGAAGCCATTTTGAGCCACATCCAGCCCAGCGCCACATCCAGCCCAGCGCCACCAGCCCCATCAACTGCATATAGGCATAGGCCCCCGCCCCGGCATTGTCGGGATTGGCCATTCCGTTTTGCGCCAGCCACATTGTCGCTCGCTGTAATTCGCCCATCGCTTCCTCCAGCGGCACGGCGATCCCCGCCGGGTCGCCCGCGGCCTTGGCGTCGGCAATGTCGCGACCGATGAGGTCGAACAAGGCGCGCACGCCACGCCCGCCGTCCTTGGCCAGCTTGCGCCCGACCAGGTCCATCGCCTGGACCCCGTTGGTGCCTTCGTAGATCTGGGCGATGCGGGCATCACGGACGAACTGCTCCATGCCCCATTCGCGGATGTAGCCGTGTCCGCCGAACACCTGCTGGGCGAGCACCGCCACCTCGAACCCGCGGTCGGTCAGATAGCCCTTGATGACCGGGGTGAGGACCGAAATAATGTCGTCGGCGGCGATCCGTTCCTCCTCGGTCGCGGCCTTGTGGCTCAGATCGACCTGCAGCGAACCCCACAGGAGCAGCGCACGGGCGGCCTCGTTGAACGCACGCGCTTCCATCAGCATGCGGCGGACGTCGGGATGAACCATCAAGCTGTCCGCTTTCGCATCCGGGTCGCGCGCTTCGGGCTTCAGCGCGCGACCCTGGCGGCGGTCCTTCGCGTAGATCACCGCATTCTGATAGGCGACCTCGCCTTGCGCTAGGCCCTGCAGACCGACCCCGAGTCGGGCGGCATTCATCATGATGAACATCGCCGCAAGGCCCTTTTCGGGCTCGCCGATAAGATAACCGGTCGCGCCGTCATAATTCATCACACAGGTCGAATTGCCGTGGATCCCCATCTTGTGCTCAATCGAGCCGCAGCTAACCGCATTGCGTTCGCCCAACGCACCGTCGTCGCCGACCATCAGCTTGGGGACGATGAACAAGGAAATACCCTTGACGGTATCGGGCGCGCCGACGCGCTTGGCGAGGACCAGATGGATGATGTTGTCGGACAGGTCATGCTCGCCCGACGAGATGAAGATCTTGGTCCCGCTGATGGTGTAGGTGCCATCGTCTTGGGGCTCGGCCCTGGTCTTGATCAAGCCAAGGTCGGTGCCGCAATGCGGCTCGGTCAGGTTCATCGTTCCGGTCCAGATCCCCGAAACCATGTTGGGCAGATATTTTGCCTTTTGCTCGTCCGATCCCTTGGCGACGATCGCCGCGATCGCTCCGGCGGTCAGGCCGTGATACATTTCAAACGCCTGGTTGGCCGACAGGACATATTCGCTGATCGCCGTCGCGACGACGTGGGGAAGCCCCTGCCCGCCAAATTCCTCCGGCGCCGCCAGCGTCGTCCAGCCGCCCTCGCAGAACTGCTGATACGCCGCCTTGAACCCGGTCGGCGTGGTCACCGATCCGTCGGGGTGCCGGGTGCAGCCTTCATGATCACCGATCTGGTTGAGCGGGGCCAGAACCTCGGCGGCGAACCGCCCGCCCTCGGTCAGGATCGCCTCGACCAGATCGGGAGTCGAGCTGGCGAACCCGGGAAGGTTCGAATAATGGCCAAGCTCAACGATATGATCGAGCACGAACTGCGTGTCGCGGACGGGGGCGGCATAAGTGGGCATCTCGGCTCCTAGCTTTCTGAATTATCGTTGCTCAACACCGCGACATATTCGCGCAATTCCTCGATCGTTGCGTCAATATCGATCCGCTGGCGCTCGAGCGTGGCGATCCGCTCGCGGCAGCGATCGAGCGTTTTCACGCGCTGCGTCTGGCGCTGGTCGCCAAGGTCATAAAGGTCGAGCAGTTCGCGAATTTCGCCGAGGCTGAATCCGAGCCGCTTGCCACGCAGGATCCACGCCAGCCGGGCACGGTCACGCTCCGAATAAAGCCGCGTAGTGCCCCGGCGCTCGGGCGCGATCAGCCCTTCATCCTCGTAGAAGCGCAGCGCGCGGGCAGTGACCGCGAAGGCGTCGCACATCGCGCCGATCGAGTGGGTTTCGCGGTTCGCAAGCATCCCCGCCCAATATCTTACGTTTCCGTAAAGGTCAACATAGCGGATCGCCCGCAAAATCGCTCACGCGCGCCGCATCTGCCGCTGCTTTCTTGAGTTTGCGGCCAGCGAAATCGGCGCCCGGGCCGCAATAAAAAGCGCAGGCGGCGGGATTGCGACCGATGGTTACACTATCATTGGCGATGCGCAGTTCGACCCGGCACGCCGAGTCGCCGCGCGGGATGATCGTCAGACCGTCACCCGCCACCACTGCCGTTCCGCGCAGGCTGCAATTGGGGTCATTGTCGCCGTACGTAATCAGACCCGCCTTGAGTCGTTCGCCGTCTTTGGCGATGCACAAGGCGTCGCGCCCCACGCCGCGATAAATGCCGATCAGGTCCGCTCCGGGCGGCAGCGGCTTGGTGCATGATATGAGCGCGATGACCGCAATCAGGACAAATGGACGCATCGCTCTGCCTCGCGCGTTTGGGTCCGCGCTTCAAGCGGGGTTCATCGAACAGGCGACAAAGGCGCACGCCCGCACTATAGCGACCCGACCCCGAACGATGGACCCGCAAAACATGCTGACGACCAATCCGTTCGACGACGATAAATTGCGCGAGGAATGCGGCATTTTCGGCATCTGGGGTGCCGACGAGGCTTCCAGCTTCGTCGCGCTGGGCCTCCACGCGCTCCAGCATCGCGGTCAGGAAGCGGCGGGCATCACCAGTTTCGACGGCAGTGCCTTTCATTCTCACCGCGCGATGGGCCATGTCGCGGGTAATTTCGACCGTGACGACATCATCCGCAAGCTTTCGGGCCGGACGTCGATCGGCCATGTGCGCTATTCGACCACCGGCGAGACCGCCTTGCGCAACGTCCAGCCGTTGTTCGCCGAACTGAGCGAGGGCGGCTTCGCGGTCGCGCACAACGGCAACCTCACCAATGCGATGAAGCTTCGCCGGACGCTCAACCGCCGCGGCTCGATCTTCCAGTCGACCAGTGACACTGAAGTCATCATCCATCTGGTCGCGACCTCGACCTATGCCGCCCCGCTCGACCGGCTGACCGACGCATTGAAACAGGTCGAGGGCGCATATTCGCTGGTCATTCTGACCCCCGACGGGATGGTCGCCTGCCGCGATCCGCTCGGCTTTCGTCCTTTGGTCATCGGCAAGCTTGGCGAAGCGACGATCTTCGCTTCGGAGAGCGTCGCGCTCGACGTCATCGGCGCGACCCTCCTTCGCGAAGTCGAGCCGGGCGAACTGATCCTCGTCAATGACAGCGGAATCCGGTCGTTCCGCCCGTTCGCGCCGGCCAAGCCGCGCCCGTGCGTGTTCGAGCATGTCTATTTCTCGCGCCCCGATTCGGTCGTCGACGGCCAGTCGGTGTACCAGGTGCGCAAGGCGATCGGCGCCGAGCTGGCTCGCGAAAATCCGGTCGAGGCCGATTATGTCGTCCCGGTCCCCGACAGCGGCGTTCCCGCCGCGATCGGTTATAGTCAGGCGTCGGGGATCCCGTTCGAATTGGGTATTATCCGCTCGCATTATGTCGGGCGGACCTTCATTCAGCCGAGCGACGGGGTGCGCCACCTCGGGGTCAAGCTGAAGCATAACGCCAATGCGGCGCTGATCGCGGGCAAGCGCATCATCTTGGTCGATGATTCGATCGTGCGCGGGACCACCAGTCACAAGATCGTCCAGATGATGCGTGATGCCGGCGCGCGCGAAGTGCACATGCGCATCGCCAGCCCGCCGACCCGCCACAGCTGCTTCTACGGCGTCGACACACCCG
>JANPMU010000196.1:0-1687 GCA_031427095.1 Sphingomonas sp. | reverse complement strand
AGCGGCCGCGACAGGTCGAGCCCGCCTTTGGCCAGCGGCTTGTCGAGGAAGTCGCCGACCGTCGCCCCCAATGGCCGGGTCAGGATGAACGCCGCCCAGAACAGAGCGATGCGGTTGATGCCGGTGGCATAATACAGGATCGCAACCAAAGCGATCAGCCCGCCGAACAGCGCCGCCCCGCCGAGATAGCCGAGCCCGAGCGTGGCAGGATCGGCCGCCCAGTCGCCGAGCGCGGTGCCGAGCGTCTGGGACAAGGTGATCGTCGTCCAGTAAAACGCCTCGGTCCGCGCGGCGACGATCTGGTCGGACGCAATCTTGCCCTCGACCTTTTTCCAGGTGGCGAGCGACGCCAGCACCAGCGCCAGCAACAGGATCGAACCGCCGCTGTAGCCGATCCCGAGCGAGCGGGTGGCGAAGTCCGCCAGCGTGGTCCCGGCGGTGGTCGAGGCGATGATCGTCGCCCAATAGAGGAACGGGTGGAATTTCCTGGCGCGGATCTGGAGCAAGACCAGGGCCAGCAGGATTGCGCCGAAGATTGCGGTACCGACGAGGTAGCCGCTGACCGCGTTATTGACCGCGCCCGGCGTGGTTTCGCCGAGCCAGGACATTGACACCGAATCGCCCGCAGTTTCGCCCAAAGTGGTGGCGAAAATCTTCGCGATCCAGAAGCCGAGCGTGATCGCCGGAACCTTGCTCAACGCATCAACATTGTCATCACGGGTCATGTTTGCTCTCCCTGCGCCGCCTCTAGCACCAGCCCGTGGCCTTTGCCCAGATAGTCCGCGCTGTGCATTTCCTCAAGGCGGCTGACGGTGCGCTGGAACTCGAAATTGCCGTCGCCTTGCGCGTAGAGGCCGGCCGGCTCGGTGTCGGCGGCGGCGAGCAATTTGACCTTATGTTCGTAGAGCGCGTCGATCAGGGTGACGAAGCGCGCCGCCTCGTTGCGCTTTTCGCGGCTCATCACCGGAATGCCGACGATGATCACGGTGTGGAAGCGCTGGGCGATCGCAAGGTAATCGGCCGCGCCGCGCGCCTCGCCGCACAAGCGCCTGAACGAGAACACCGCAACCCCCTTGAGGCTTGCCGGGACGTGCATCGTTCGCCCGCCGCCGACGTCGAGTTCCTCGCTCGGAACATGGTCGCGGTCCTCGACCGGATAATCGGTCAGCCGGAAGAACGCCTCGCTCAGCGCGGCGGTGGCGACCGCGCCGTTGGGGACATGCCAGGTTTCGACCCCCGACAGGCGGTCGAGCCGATAGTCGGTCGGGCCGTTGAGCGAGACGATATCGAGCCGCGCCTCGATCAGCTCGATGAACGGAAGGAACAGCTCGCGGTTGAGACCGTCGTGGTAGAGATCGCGCGGGCAGCGGTTGGAGGTGGTGACGACCGCGACCCCTTCGTCGAGCAAGGCGGTGAACAGCCGCGACAGGATCATCGCGTCGGCGCTGTTGGTGATCATCATCTCGTCAAAGGCGAGGAACTTCACTTCTCCGGCGATGGCTTTGGCGACAGCGATGACCGGGTCAGCCTGTTCGGTCGCGCGGGCGGCGCGCAGGCGCTGGTGGATGTCGAGCATGAACGGTGCGAAATGGGTCCGACGCTTGGGCTCGAGCGCGATCGCGGCGAACGCGAGGTCCATCAGCATCGACTTGCCGCGCCCGACCCCGCCCCACAGATAGACGCCCGC
>JANPMU010000195.1:0-2911 GCA_031427095.1 Sphingomonas sp. | reverse complement strand
AAGCACACCGGATACGTCGGCGGCTTGAAGGAAGTCACCGCCGGCAAGGTGCTCGACGGCCGCTTCCCCGAGCGCGTGCTCGAAAAAGCGGTTGAGCGGATGATCCCACGCGGCCCGCTCGGGCGCGATCAGATGCGGGCTTTGCACCTCTATAACACCACCGAGCATCCGCACGCTGGCCAGAACCCCGAAACTCTCGATGTCGCGGGCATGAACCGCAAGAACAAGGTGGGCGCCTGATGTCCGACAATCGTCAATCCCTGTCCGATCTTGCCGCGCTTGCCGCCGGCAAGAAGCCCGAAGCCGCTCCTGCGGCACCGGTCGACGTCAGCGAAACTGCCAAAGCCAGCGCCGAGACTCCGGTCGAGGATGCCGCTCCGGTCCAGCCTCAGCAGCCGGAAGCGCCGTTGCGCGAGCAACAGCTAGACAAGTTCGGTCGCGCCTACGCCACCGGCCGCCGCAAGGACGCCATCGCGCGGGTCTGGCTCAAGCCGGGCTCGGGCAAGATCCAGGTCAACGGCCGCGATCAGGAAACCTATTTCGCGCGTCCGACGCTTCGCCTGGTTATCAACCAGCCGTTCGGGATCACCGAGCGCGCGGGTCAGTATGACGTGATCGCCACGGTCAAGGGCGGCGGGCTGTCGGGCCAGGCCGGCGCGGTGCTTCACGGCATCGCCCAGGCGCTGACCCGGTTCGAGCCGGTGTTGCGCACGACGGTCAAGCGCGCGGGCTTCCTGACCCGCGACGCGCGCGTCGTCGAGCGCAAGAAATACGGCAAGGCCAAGGCCCGCAAGAGCTTCCAATTCTCGAAGCGCTAAACGATCTTTCGAGCCGCTATTCAGGGCAGTCCGGGTCCGCCGGACTGCCCTTTTTTTGCGCGTCAGCGGTTTACCGCCGTCATGCCCTGCTGCGCATAGCGCTCGCCGCCCGCAGCGCCGGGCGGGAAAATGCGGTCGAGCTCGGCCAACTCATCCTCGCTCAGCTTGACGGCCATCGCGGCAATATTCTGCTCGAGATAGGTCCGCCGCTTGGTCCCGGGAATCGGCACGATGTCGTCCCCGCGCGCCATCACCCAAGCCAGCGCCAGCTGCGCTGCGGTGACGCCCTTGTCGGCGGCAAGCACCGCGACCTGGTCGACCAGCGCGATATTCCTGGCGAAATTCTCGCCGATGAAGCGCGGGTTGGACCGGCGATAATCATCGTCCGGGAAATCCTCGGGCCGTCGGATCTCGCCGGTCAGAAACCCGCGCCCGAGCGGCGAATATGCAACAAAACCGATGCCCAGCTCGCGCACGGTCGGCAGCGCGCCTCCTTCGGCATCGCGGCTCCACAGCGAATATTCGGTCTGCAGCGCGGTGATCGGATGCGTGGCGTGGGCCTTGCGGATCGTTTCCGGCGCGGCTTCGCTAAGCCCAAGGAAGCGCACTTTGCCCTCGCTCACCAGTTCGGCCATAGCCCCGACCGTGTCCTCGATCGGTACGTCGGGATCGACCCGGTGCTGGTAATAAAGGTCGATCATGTCGACCCCGAGCCGCTTGAGACTCTTCTCGCACGAAGCGCGAACATAGTCGGGCTTGCCATTGATCCCGAGGAACGTCCCGTCGGCTCCGCGCATATTGCCAAACTTGGTCGCCAGAAACACCTTGTCGCGGCGATCGGCAATCGCCTTGCCGACCAGTTCCTCATTTGTGAACGGGCCGTAAATGTCGGCGGTGTCGAGGAAGTCGACCCCGCGCTCGATCGCGAGGTGGATGGTCGCAATCGATTCCCTATCGTCGCGCTGGCCGTAATATTCGGACATGCCCATGCAGCCCAGCCCGATCGCTGAAACCTGCGGTCCGCCCCGTCCCAATTGCCGCCGTGGCACCATCATCAAGTCTCCCGTCAAAAAATTCGTCAGTCGGCTACCATCGGTTGGCCATCGCTTGCCCCCGAACGCCCGGGACGGAGCAACAGCACCAGCGGAATTGCCGCGAACGTCAACCACATCATGATCCAGAAGTCGTCAAGGTAGGCGATAAACGCCGCCTGCCGGTTGATCTCGGCATCGACCAGCGCGAGAGCGCTCTGCGCCGACACGCCGAGCCCGTTGATGATCGTCGTCGCCGCCGACGGTATCGTCTGGTCGGTGACATGCGCGGCAAGATCGGCGTGCGCGGTCTGCAGATTGCGTGCGAGCAACGTGGTAAACAGCGAGATTCCGAACGAGCCGGCAATATTGCGCGAAAGGTTGAGCAGACTGGACGCGCTGGTGCGATGCTTCGACGCGAGCGTCGTAAAGGCGAGGGTCTGCATGGTTATGACCATCAGCCCAAGCCCGAGCCCTTGGACGATCCCGCTCAGGACCACCGGGCGCGACCCCATATCGATGGCGAAGCCGGTCATCAGATAAAGCGACCAGCCCATCAGCCCAAGGCTAATGGTCACGAGAATTCGCAAGTCGACCCGTCCGATCAGCCGCCCGGCGACGAGCATCGCGATCAAAGTCCCGAACCCGCGCGGGGCGGTCAGCAAGCCCGACTGGAACACCGAATAACCGTATAGCCGCTGGAGCAGGGGAGGCAGCAGCGCGAGTCCGGCAAGCAACAGCACCCCCGTCACCGCCATGAACAACATGCCGGTCGCGAAGTTGCGATCGGCGAACATTGATTTTTCGAACAGCGGGTCGCGCCCGGTGATGGTGTGGATGATAAACATCCAGAAGGCGCTGACCGCCAGCCCGGCCTCAATCCACACCTCGGTGCTGTGGAACCAGTCGAGCTGCTGCCCTCGGTCAAGCAGCATCTGCAAACTGGCGAGCGCAATCCCCAGCAACGCAAAGCCGAACAGGTCGAATTTTCGCGGATTGAGCGCCCTCTTGGGCAAATAGCGCCACAGCATCAGCATCGCCAACGCGCCGATCGGCAGATTG
>JANPMU010000194.1:0-3005 GCA_031427095.1 Sphingomonas sp. | reverse complement strand
GGCCTTTGACGCGACATAATTGGCCTGCCCCGGATTGCCGGTCGCGCCCACGACCGAGGTGATCGAGATGATCCGCCCGAAGCGCGCGCGCATCATCGGCTTCATCGCCGCACGCATCAGCCGGAACGCCGCCTCGAGGTTAACGCGGATGACCATGTCCCATTCGTCATCCTTCATCCGCATCGCCAGATTATCGCGAGTCACACCGGCATTGTTGACAAGGATATCGAGCTTGCCGCCGAGTGCCTCGACCGCCGCCGGCACCAGCGCGTCGACCGCCGCGCCATCGGACAGATTGCAGGGCAGCGCGACATGGTTCCCGCCGAGCTCCGCGCGGAACGCCTCGAGCTTGTCCGAATTGCTCCCCGAAGCCGCGAGCCTTGCCCCCTGCCCCGCCAGCGCCCTGGCAATCGACGAGCCGAGCCCGCCTGAAGCACCGGTCACCAGAGCGGTCATTCCCGAAAGGTCGAACATCATGCGATCTCCTTCGCCAGCGCTTCGATCTCGTCGATCGTGACCACGCTGATCACTCTGGCATCAGGCGCGATGCGCTTGACCATCGAGCCCAGTACCTTGCCACCCAGTTCGACAAACTCCTCGACTCCGGCCGCCGCCATCGCCGCAACGCTCTCGCGCCAGCGAACCATGCCGGTGACCTGTTCGACCAGCAGCTTGGGAAGCATGTCCGGGTCTTCCTCGGGCGCGGCGGTGACATTGGCGTAGAGCGGCACTGCGGGCGCGCAGAAACGCGTTTCGCCAAACAGCTTGTCCATCGCCTCCGCCGCAGGCTGCATCAACGCGCAATGGAACGGCGCCGACACTGGCAGGAGCATCGCGCGCTTGGCGCCCATGTCCTTCGCCATGTCGATTGCGCGGTCGATCGCACCCTTATGGCCCGAGATCACGACCTGGCTCAGGTCATTGTCGTTGGCGACGGTGCAGACTTCGCCCTGCGCGGCCGCTTCAGCGATCCGCTGCGCCAGTTCGACATCGGCGCCAAGCAACGCGGCCATCGCCCCAATTCCGACCGGCACCGCCGCCTGCATCGCCTGCCCTCGATGCTTGAGCAGATGCGCAGCGGTGGCAAGATCGAACGTCCCCGCCGCACATAATGCCGAATATTCGCCGAGACTGTGTCCGGCGACGAAATCGACCGCTTTGGCCAGTTCGACCCCGCCATCGCGGGTCAGCGCGGTGAATATTGCGAGCGAATGCGCCATGATCGCCGGCTGGGCATTCTCGGTCAGCCGGAGCTCTTCCTCCGGCCCGCCGCGCATGATGCGGAACAATTGCTGCTGCAGCGCCTCGTCGACCTCGTCGAACACATCGCGCGCCGCGCGGTTCGCTTTGGCCAGCTCGGCGCCCATGCCGACCGTTTGGCTGCCTTGTCCGGGAAACAGGAATGCGCGCATTGGTTTGCCTGACTGGTTGGAAAGCGCTGCGCCTATTGCTCCCACGGCGAAGTTTCAAGCCGCGCCTCGGGCACCAGCGCGCGCAATTTCGCGGCGAAGGAGCGAAGGCAGACCTCACTCGTGCCCAGCGGACCGGGCCGATAGCTCGGGCTCGCCATCCCCGCCTGGACCCGCGCGATCAACTCGCTGTCCTCGGCGTTGACCCGACGGTTGATGCGCCAGTTCAAATAGCGTGCCGCGCGCATCTCCCGCCGCTCATCGGGCAATGCGTAGCTGACTTCGCGGATCACCGTCTTGGTCGCCGACACCGGCAGGACCTGCATGAAGTCGACCTGGTCTGGATAGATATCGAACGCGATGTTGGGGAATAATTTGTAATAGAGCCATTTCTTGCGGTGCGTGGTGGGCAGATGCTCGGCCTCGGGCAGAAAATGCTGATACGCCCGCTCGCTCGGATTGGCCGATGGCTGGTCGTTGAGATCGCCCGCCATCCGGTCGACATGGTCGTTCGCCGCGATCGCGTAGCTGCGCCCGAACAATCGCGTCAGCCCGGGATGACCGACCGGGATATGCAGCCCGTCCGAATAATTGTCGGCGATCGTCTTCCAGTTGAGATCTCGGGGACGCAGCCTCAGCCGGCCGATCGCTCGCAGATCCTCGAAACGGTAGGGCGCGATCTCGGATTCGTAAGGCGCCATCATCTCGGCGACCGACGGAGCGCCAATTGCCAAAGTGACGAACCAGAAGCCGCGCCAAAGCTCGAGAGGAAACGGGATCAGGCCGTGCGTTTCAAGCTCAAGTTCTTGATATTGCGAGCGATGTGGCACCCCGACCAGCCGCCCGTCCCGCGCGTAACTCCACGCATGATAGGGACAGGTCAGCACTTTGGTGCAGCCCTCGCCGCCATCGACCAGCCGCGACCCGCGATGGCGGCAGACATTGGCGAACGCACGCACTTGCCCGTCGTCGCCGCGGATGACGATTACTGATTCGCCCAAATATTCGAGCGTCCGCCACTCGCCCGGCGCCGCAATGTCGCTGTCATGGCAAACCACCTGCGGCGCGGCGCGAAGGAAAGCGCGTTTTTCGGCGTCGAGGAAGCGTTCGTCATGATAGGTCCAGCCGGGCAGGCTGGTGCCCGCGAGCGGGTCGCGGCCGCGATCGATGCTGGTAAGCCGGGTAACCATGACGCTCAGGCTTGCCATTTCGCGCCGCTTGCGGCAATGGCCCCGCTCGCGAACGGCTCCTGACAGGGATTCGCCAGCCGCGATCATGGAACGACAGCCGGAGGGGCGCTTGCATTGGGCGGCGTCAACGATCGGCCAACACGAAGAAGAAACACATGCCGCTTTACGAGCATGTTTTCCTCGCGCGACAGGATCTGGCACAGGCCCAGGTCGACGCGCTGGCGGAAAACGCCACCAAGATCCTGACCGATAACGGCGGATCGGTGGTCAAGACCGAAACCTGGGGCCTGCGCGGCCTCGCTTACCGCATGGCGAAGAACCGCAAGGCGCATTATGTGCTGCTCGAGGTCGATAGCCCGCCGGCCGCAATCGCCGAGCTCGAGCGCCAGACCGGGATCAACGAAGA
>JANPMU010000193.1:0-10085 GCA_031427095.1 Sphingomonas sp. | reverse complement strand
GACTGGTCGTCTTGATCGGGCAAAGTCTCGAGCGACAGCCCGATCCCCTCGACCATCAACTTGTAGAACCGCTTCTCGACCGATCCGACGGCCATGAACTTGCCATCGCGCGTTTCATATGTGGTGTAATAGGGTGCGCCGCCATCCACGGTATTGGTGCCGCGCGCATTGTGCCACATGCCCGCCTGCCGATAGCCAAGATGCATCGCCATCAGGCTGGCAACGCCATCGACCATCGCCGCATCGATAATCTGCCCCTGGCCCGATTGCCGCGCTTCGACCAGCGCCGCAAGCAATCCCATGGCGAGATAGAGCGAGCCGCCAGCGAAATCGCCGACCAGGTTGAGCGGCGCGACCGGCGGACCGCCCTTTTCGCCGATCGCCCCGAGTGCGCCGACCATCGAAATATAGTTGATATCGTGTCCCGCCATGTGCGCCATCGTACCCTGCTGCCCCCAGCCGGTGAGCCGCCCGAAGACAAGCCGCGGATTGATCGCCTGACAGACGTCCGGGCCGAGCCCGAGCCGCTCCATCACGCCGGGACGGAATCCCTCGATCAGCATATCGGCGCCGGCGACCAGTTGCTTGACGAGCGCGACGCCATCGGGTGACTTCAGATCGACCGCGACCGCCTGCTTGCTGCGGTTGAGCACGTCGAAGCGCGGTTCGATGTCGAAACCCAGATCGGTGGTGGACAGCCGACTTACCCGGATCACGTCCGCCCCAAGATCGGCGAGCAGCATCGCGCAGAAGGGTGCCGGCCCGATATTCGACATTTCGACGATCTTCACGCCGTGTAACGGGCCCATCCTGCGTTCCTCATCTGCCATTCGCGCTGCGCTGCAGAGGAGCGTCGATCATTTGGTCGATGAAAGCAAGTGATGCGCCGTCAGCACTCTAAAACAATGAGCCATTCTCATCCCAAACTTCGCGAAACTATGGCAAAAAATTAAACATGTAAACTCAATGCAGTAACCGCGAAATACCTATGGTCTACATGAGGCGACGGAGTAGAATGAGGTTGACTCACTAAACAGGTCGTATTAGCAGCGCGGCTGCGGAATGTGATATGCCGACGATGCCGACTCATTCCGCACCAGTCCATCGTGGCTCGGCGGCGCGAACCAGGAGAGATGTGTTGAGCGTCGAAAACATCATCGCCAGCTTCAAGACGGTCGCTTCGCGCCCGCTGGCTTATGCGCGCGCCTGGAAAGAGCGGACGGGCGGACAAGTGATCGGTTCGTTCCCGATGAATTTCCCTGGCGAGCTCGCGCACGCCGCCGGCGTGCTGCCGATGATCATCCAGGAATCGGACGAGCAGATCACGGTCGGTCACGGCCTGCTATACCCCTTCTATTGCGGCTACACGCGCAGCACGGTTGATCAGGCCGCCAAGGGCGATCTTGCCGTGCTCGATGCGATCATGTTCGGCGATCATTGCGTGCAGTTGCTCGGCGCGGCCGACGCCGTGCGAATGGCATTGCCGGACACGCGCGTGATCTACTTCCAGCTGATTTCCTCGATGTGCGATCCGTGGACCTTTGGCCGTGCCCGAGAGACGTTCCTGGGGCTGAAGGATGAGATGGAGGAGTTCCTCGGGCGCAGCGTTTCCGACGAAGCCCTGCGCGCCAGCATTGAGGTCTTCAATCGCAATCGTCAGCTCATCCGGCGACTGTACGAGATGCGCATGACGGGCGAGGCGCCCCTGACCGCCACGCAGATGCAGCACATCGTCAAGTCCAGCATGGTTATGGACAAGGTCGAGCATAGCGCGCTGCTCGATCGACTGTTCGAGGCGCTTGAAGCCCAGCCGCTCACCAAGCCGCGCGGTATCCGCCTGCATCTGTCGGGGCATTTCTGTCAGGCGCCGAAGCCCGAAATTCTCGACATGATCGAGGAATGCGGCGCAGTGATCGTCGGGGACGATCTGTATCATGGCTTCCGCTACATCTCGACCGACGTCGATGCCGATGGCGATCCGCTCGACGCGCTCGCGAAATGGTATCTGGCGCGCAACACCGGCGTGCCGTGTCCGACGCGGGTGCAGAACGATGTCGACTGGGACGCCTTCCTGTTGGAAGCGATGCGCAAGGAAAAGGCCGACGGCATGATCGTGCTGATGGCCAAATACTGCGAACCGCACATGTATTATTACCCCGAGGTCAAGGAGGCCTTCGAGAAAGCCGACATGCCGCATCTCCTGATCGAGACCGAGCATGAATCGATGGCACTCGAAAGCCTGAGGACGAGGGTCGAGACCTTTCTGGAAATCATCAAGCGGCGGCAGGACGCCCGCCCGCTCGAACTGCAGGCTTCGTAACGGAGACGACCGACATGAATATCGCTACATCCTTGCCCAAGGCCGCCAACAAGCTGAATTCCACCAAGATGGGCGGCAAGCTCGTCAACGAATACTGGGAGATGGTGTGGCGGGCGAAGGCCGAAGGCAAGCTGGTCTGCTGGTACGAGGGATCGGCAATCAACCCGTTCCTCGAAGCCGCAGATATCGTCTGGGTGCATGGCGAAGCCTATTCCGCGATGCTCGCCGCGCGCCATCAGGAAGGCCCGGCGCAGGCCGCAGCCGAAGAGCGCGGCTACATGAAGGAGCTGTGCTCCTACGCGCGCACGCATCTGGGATGCGCAGTGTCGAACCAGCGTAATCGTAACGACACCGACACCGGCGTTACCAATGCCCCGGACGACGACGACCTCGCGTCCAAGCTGCCGCCGCCCGACATGATCATCAGCGCCTATGCCTATTGCAGCACCGGGCAGCAGTGGGACGAAATGACGTCGCGCCTGTTCGGCAAGAAGATCCCGATCTTCAACGTGTCGATCCCATGGATCTGGGCCGCGAAGAAGGATGCCGGCTATTGCCGTGGGCAGGAGTGGGACGAAACGTCGCGCTATGTCGCGCGCCAGTTGGACGACATGGTGAAGTTCATCGAGGAACGCACCGGCAAGCCGTTTGCCTGGGATCGGCTGCGCGAACTGATGGCGAACATCAAGAAAGCGTCCGAGCTGCGGCTTGAGGCGATGGACATGTGCGTCGCGCACCCCGCGCCGGCGAGTTTCTTCGACTGGGTCGTCAGCATCGCGCCGATCAACAATCTGCCCGCGGGGCCGAAGATCGTCGAATACTTCACTGCGGTGCGCGATGAAGTGGCGCAGCGTGTGAAGGATGGCGTGGGGTGTGTGCCGAAGGAGAAATATCGCCTGTTCTTCGACGGCATCATGAACTGGAACAAGGTTGGTTGGCTGGCGGAGAAGTTCGCACGCTATGATGCCGCCGTCGTGGTCGGCCGCTATACCCACATGGCGTTCTGGCAGGAGCCGGACCTGATCGATGTTCAGGATCCGGTTCTGGGCATGGCGCAGAACTATCTGATCTGCCCGAACAACCACAGCTCGCCGATCCTGGTCGATCTGATCATGGACCTGTGCCGCAAGTATGAAGTCGACGGCATGGTGATCCACGCATCACGTACCTGCCGCGCCTTTACCAACCCGCAGTTCCTGATCGCCGACGCGGCATCGAAGCGGCTGGGAATCCAGACGACGATGTTCGAAGGCGACGTGACGGACGACTCCTTCTATAAGGATGAACTGGTAAACACTCGCGTCGAGGCGATGCTCGAGGCGATCGACGGGCGCCGCCTCGCGGCTGCATAAGTCAGAGGACGGGCGTTTGGGAGACGTATGATGAAGTCGCATGTCATGGGGATCGATTTCGGATCGACCACGGCGAAGGCCGTGATCGTCAATCTGAAGGGCGAGATCGTCGCCTCGTGCGTCTCGCACATGGGTGCGATCAGCAACCAGGCCGTCGAGGCCGCAGTCGCCGGCGTGCTCGAACAGGCCGGCCTGACTCAGGCCGACATGGGGCGCACCGTTAGCACCGGCTACGGCCGGCGCATGCTCGATATCGCCGACAAGAACTTCACCGAGATCACTTGTCATGCGCGCGGCGCGGTGGCGATGGTTCCCGATGCGCGGCTGGTGATTGATATCGGGGGGCAGGACAGCAAGGTCATCTCGGTCGATTCCAACGGGCTGGTCGCGCAGTTCGCGATGAACGACCGCTGCGCCGCCGGGACCGGCAAGTTTCTGGAAGTGCTCGCCCGCGCCATGGAGATCGAGCTGGAGGAAATGGGCGACGTGGCGATGGCCGCGACCCAGGAACTCAAGATCTCGAGCATGTGCGCCACCTTCGCGGAAACCGAGGTCATTTCGCTTCGTGCCGAGGGCAATTCCAAGCCCGACGTGCTGGGCGCCGTCCACCAAGCGATCGCCAGTCGCACGCTGGGGCTGGTCAGCCGCGTTGGCAAGAAGGGTCCGGTCGTGATGACCGGCGGCGTCGCGAAGAATCGCGCGGCAGTCCATTATATCGAGAAGACGCTGGGCCTGCCGATTATTCTGCCGGGCAATCCGCAGGTGGCGGGTGCGCTGGGCGCCGCGCTGATCGGCCTCGACGATTACCGGGCCGAAATCGCCAAGGAAGGCGTCCAGCTCGACGAGGATCACGACGTCGATGCCCAGATGGCGTTCGACAAGACCTGCGTATCGGGCTGCAAGGGCGTACCCGAAGATGCGAAGGCCGCCTGAAGAAAATCACTATTAGGAGCGGCATGTGGAAGGGTATCGCCAGAGGCGGCTGACGGAATCCTATTGGCCCGCCGACGAATCGGTAGAATTGTTCCAAGGTACGCTCGGCGACGCGTTGCGCGATGCTGCGGCGAGAGCGCCAAGCCGGATCGCGCTGGTCGAGGGCCGCGCCGACGGCGGTCGGCGCTGGACTTATCGCGAATTGCTGGATCAAGCGGAAGCGGTGGCATCGGCGCTGCTGACGCGCTTCAGGCCAGGCGAGCGCGTCGCCTTCTGCGCCGACAACGTACCCGAATGGGTGCCAATGCTCTATGGCTGCGCTTTTGCGGGGCTGGTTCTCGTTACCGTGAACCCGGCGTTGCGCGCGCGCGAATTGAAGCATGTGCTTGAGCAATCGGCTGCGGTCGGGTTGTTCATCATGGATTCCTATCGCGGCTATGACTGGCTGGAGGCGGTGGAATCGATCCGCGGCGACCTGCCGACGTTGCGCGAGGTGCATCGCGTCGCCGAGTTCTGGGACTTCGTGGGAAAGCGAGACGGCGCGCGGAATTTCCCGACGGTCGGCCCGCGCGACGCCTGCATCATCATGTTCACCTCGGGCACGACGGGGATGCAGAAGGGCGTGACGTTCCACCACCAAGGCGTGGCGAACATGGCGCATCTAACGCAGGCGCGCGGCGGGCTTGACGAGACCGGCGTATTCATCAGCCCGATGCCGCTTTTCTATATCGGCGGCCTGGGTCATGTCGGGGTGGGTGCTGTGATGCACCGGGCAACCCATGTCGTGGTGTCGCACTGGGATCCCGAACTCTTCATGGCGCTTGTGCAGCGCGAAAGCGGCACGTATTCGCTGCTTGTGCCGACGATGATCGAGGCGATCCTGTCGCATCCCAGGCGCGGCGAATTCGACATCTCCTCCCTGCGCAATCTTGTGGCCGGCGCATCGGTGGTCGAGGGGCAACTCATCAAGCGCATCCAGTCGGAACTCAATGCTTCGATCTGCAACATATACGGTCAGACGGAGATGCAGGGCGTCGTGACCGCTACGCACCGCGACGACTTGCCCGAGGACGCGACCGAAACGATTGGCCAGCCTATCCCGCATGTCGAGGCGAAGGTGTGCGATCCCGAGACCGGCGCGGTGCGACCGCTCGGCGTCGAGGGCGAATTGTGGGTGCGCGGATATCAGTTGATGCTTGGATATTTCGGCATGAGCGAGGAGACCGAAAAGACGATCACGCCCGACGGCTGGCTGCGCTCCGGTGACATCGTGACGATGGACTCGCGCGGATTTGTCCGCATTGCCGGGCGACTTAAGGAGATGATCATCCGCGGCGGGCAGAATATCTATCCGCGCGAGGTCGAAAACCTGCTGCTCGAGCACCCGAAAATTCAGAATGTCGCGATCGTTGGTGTGCCGGACGCCTATTGGGGCGAGCAGGTGGGAGCGGTGATCATCCCTCAGTCGCCGGACGACCTGCCGGACGTGAACGAACTCCACGCCTTTGCGCGCGAAAACCTGGCGGCGTTCAAGACGCCGAGCCTGTGGTATTTCACCGACGTCTTTCCGTTCACCGAAACGGGCAAGCTGCAGAAATTCAAGCTTGTCGATGCGATCAAGCACGCGCGCCTCGAGCCCGTGTCGCGCGCCGTCGAGACCAAGCAACGACGCGCCTAGCGACCAAGTTGACCGGTCAATCCGATTTCCGCCGACCGGCCAGCATATCACTGCTATTCGCAAATCGTGCCGGTCGGCGTGGTCGGCGCATCCGTGCCTTCACCGAAACGCGCACTGTCACGATCAACCTCGACGTCTGGAGGACCGCATGCCAAAGCTCGATCATATCGCTATCTTCGTCTCTGATCTGGAGGAAGGAATGGCGTTTTACGGCGACACGATTGGACTGGGGACGCCGATCGTGAAGGAGGTGCCGGAACTCAATATCCGTTGCGCCTTCTTCGACCCCGGTGATGCTACGCCGATCATCGAACTGGTGACCTTTACCGGCGCGAGCGAACTGGCGCATGGCGATGTCGTGGTTGCGCTTGAGGTCGACGATCTCGACGCCGCACTGGCCGAATATCGGGCCCGGGGGTTGCGCGCATTCGATCAGCCGCCAACCGAGAATCTCCCGTTGCGACGTGGCTGGATCACCAAGACTGCGGGGCACGGCACGATCATCGAACTGTGCCCCAAGGGAGCGGTCGCGCGGTTCGTGCGCGGGGAAAGCCAAAGGGCGTCGGCGGCCAATGCGTTATCGTAAACCGAGGCGCAGCCGATTATGATGGCAAGTCTATTCCTGCAAACACGATCATGGCGCGCCGCGTCGTGATCAAGTCAAGACTTCTGGCCAAAGAGGGGGGCGCCAGATAGTAGCGGCCGTTATGAACACCGTTACCGTCCGCAAGCGCCGTAAGCGCAACGTCATTCGGCTCTCGCTCGATCGGCGCGTGTCCGACATTCTCAAGGCTGCACGCGAGGTGGTCGATGAAAAAGGCCATGAGGGCGTCACGATGTCCGAAATCGCCGAACGCGCGGACATCGTCGAGGGCACGGTCTATCGTTATTTCAAGAACAAGGATGAGCTGCTGCTGCGCGTCGCGGAGGAGTGGTTCATCGAATGCTATTCTGATCTGGTCGACGGCAGCGCATTCAGCGGCATTTACAACAAGCTGCGATACCTGGTCTGGCACTCTCTGAAGACGATCAAGGCGGGGCCGGCGATCAGCCGTTATGTAATGACCGAGGTGCGGCCGAAAGAGGACTATAAGGACACCGCCATCTTTGAACTGAACCGCGGTTACACCAAGCAGATGCGCAACCTGTTCCGCGAGGCGATCGACAGCGGCGAGTTTTCGCACGACGTGCCCGAGCGGCTGCTGCGCGACATGGTGTTCGGCACGATCGAGCATAGTACGTGGCGCTTCCTGCGCGGCGAGGGCGATTTCGACGTGGCCGAGCTAGCGGACGAGATCACCGCAGTCGTTTATCGCGGCATGTCCGCCAAGCCGCTGGCGGAAGACAAGTTCTCGCACCTCGTCGAACGGCTGGAAAAAGCCGTCGATCGCCTGGAGCCGAAAGAGCCCGCTTGAATCTTCAAGCGCTTGCGGAAAATGCATCGGGAAAGAGCCGATTATCGGGCGGCTGGTGCGCTCCTTCGAGGCGCGTGCAATGCGCAGATCGCACGCTTGAGTCGACTTGCCACGGTCTGACGTGCTCATGTTGATGAGGCTGTCTTAATAATCGCGGTGTCCTGCGCTGAAATTAGGCGCCTATGACGGCATAAGACATTGAAATTACGCAAGAATATTGCTCTTGCGCGTCTCTCATTCGGCTTATATAAATAAGTTTACGAGTTTGATCGCGCTCAGGAGGATTGGTTGTCAGGGGATTCTCGTCCCAATGTCCCGGTGTTCGAGACTGCGGTGGTGCTCATTACCGGCGGCACGTCGGGGGTGGGGCTGGCTTCCGCGCTGAAGTTTGCTGAGGCGGGTGTGGCGAGGATAGCGATCGTCGGCCGTGATTCCGGGCGGGGTGAGACGGCGCGGGCGCAGGTCGCCGCAGCATACCCCAATGCCGACATCCTGTTTATTGCCGGTGACGCAAACAAGGTGGACGACGCGTTGCGGGTTTGCGCGGAGGTCGAGGCTCGGTTCGGCGGGATCGACATCCTGTTGAACTCGACGGTCGGCCAGGCGGCACCGGCGTTGTTGAAGAACATCCCGATCGAGGAACTCGAAGCCATCCTGGTACAGCAGGCGATTGGTCCGATGCTCATGAGCCGGGCGGTGATGCCCTATATGGTCGCGGCGCATGGCGGGGTGATTCTCAACATCGCCTCGGATGCCGCGAAATTGGCGACGCCCGGCGAAACCGTGATTGGCGGCGCGATGGCGGCGATTGTGATGTTCAGTCGCGCGCTGGCGATCGAGGCAAAGCGCGACGGAATCCGCGTCAACGCGCTCACCCCGTCACTGATCGAGGGCACGCTGACCAACGCGCGGATGCGAGAAAGTCTATTTGCCTCGAAGCTGTTCGAGAAGGCCGCCAAAATGGCGAGCCTGGGTGTTGCCGTGGCCGACGATCTCGCCGACCTTGCGGTATTCCTGGCGAGTCCGGCGGCGAAGAAGATCACCGGCCAGGCGATCAGCGCCAATGGCGGGATTTCGGCGGCATGACCGAACCCCTCAAGACCCAGGCGAAGCGCCTCGTCGGCAAACGCGCGATCGTCACCGGCGGCGGTAGTGGCATCGGTCGGGGTGCTGCTATCCGTTTCGCCGAAGAGGGTGCGGAAGTGCTCATCGCCGGCCGCACGGCGGAAAATATCGAAGAAACCGCGGCGATGATCCGCGCGCTGGGCGGGAAGGCGCATATTTTCGTCGTCGATCTGATCGTCGAGGATCAGGTCGCCGCGCTCGCCGCTTGGGCGCTTGATACGCTGGGCGGCTACGAGATTGTGTTCGCCAATGCCGGCAACAGCGATCGGTCAGTGCCGTTCTTCGAGCAGACGGTCGAGCAATGGGACTATGCCTGGCGCGGTAACGTGCTGAGCGCGTTCCTGACGCTCAAGCATCTCGGGCCGCACTTGAAAGAAAGTGGGTACGGGTCGGTCATCCTGATGTCGTCGGCAGGGTCTCTGCGTGCGAATGCCGGCACCATCGCCTACGGATCGGCCAAGGCTGGCGTGAACATGCTGGTGCAAGGGGCGGCGAACGTGTTCGCGGGCACTGCGGTGCGCGTGAACGGCATCACCTCCGGGCTGGTCGAGACGAAGCTGACCAAGTCCGCCTTCGATTATGCGCGCGCCAAGGGTGTTGAGCACAAGATGGGCGGCATCACGCCGCTGCGTCGGACCGGCACGGTCGAGGAACTGGCGGCGGTCGTGGCGTTCCTGGCGAGCGACGACAGCGGCTTCATCGACGGCCAGCTGATCGGCGCGGACGGCGGTCTGTCCAGCACGCATCCGTTCGGAAAGGTCGCGCTGTGACAGGCGCGCACATCGTTAACATGGCTATCAATCATAAAGGTCGATGATGGATTTCTCGCTGCCCCAAGAGATTGTCGACAAGCTCGCCGAGATCGATGCGTTCAACGACCGCGAGATCAAGCCACTCGAGCGCGAGAACATCCAGTTCTTCGACTATCGCCGCGAACACGCGCGAACCGATTGGGATCGCGACGGACAGCCACGTGACGAGTGGAACGATTTGCTCGCTGAAATGGAACGGCGCGCCGACAAAGCGGGTTTCCTGCGGCTCGGCCTGCCGAAGGAATGTGGCGGCGGGGGCGCCTCCAATTTGATGATCGCGGCGATTCGCGAACATATGGCCGGGCAGGGGTTGCAACTCGCCAACGATCTGCAGGATGAATCGTCGGTGGTCGGCAACTTCCCGCTGGTCCCGATCCTCAACCGGTTCGCCACGCCCGAGCAGCGTAAATATATTGACGGCATCGTCACGCGGAAGAACCATCTCGCGTT
>JANPMU010000192.1:0-8424 GCA_031427095.1 Sphingomonas sp. | reverse complement strand
CGCGGCGGTCGCGGCGCCGGGGCGGACCCCCGACAATGTCGCGTTGGACGAGGCGCGCAAGCCCGCCGAGCTGCTGCGTTTCCTCGGGCTCGAGAAAGGCATGAGGGTGCTCGATATGTTCGGCGCCAATTTGTATTGGGCCGAAATCATCGCCCCCGCAGTCGGGCCGAAGGGGATGGTGGTGGTGTGGCAGCCGAACCAGTTCCTCAACGACAAGCGCCGCGCGGGGTTCGCCGAATTCACCGCCCGGCAGCGCAATGCCGCGCTGATCTCGAGCCCGTTCCAGACCCCCGCGCTGGCGCCGCGCAGCTATGATTTCGCGCTGATGAACCTCGATTATCACGACGTCTATTGGCAGAGCATTGAACGCGGCATCCCGCGGATGGAGCCCGATGCGTGGCTGCGCACTTTGTATGCGGCGATCAAGCCGGGCGGGACTGTCGGAATCATCGACCATGCCGCGACGCCGGGCGGCGACACCCGCGAAGTGGTCGAGAAATTGCACCGGATCGACCCGGCCACGGTCCGCGCCGATTTCGAGCGCGCGGGCTTTGTCGTCGACGGCACCAGCGATCTGCTGCGCAACCCGGCCGACGATCACAGCGTCAACGTGTTCGATCCGGCGATCAAGGGCCGGACCGACCGCTTCATCTTCCGCTTCAAGAAGCCGCGATGAGTCTCTCCCCGGCGGTGCGAATCCTCCTCGCGTTGGTTGTCGGACTCGCCGCGGGGGCGGCGGCTGCGGGGAGCGGGGCGGCGTGGCTCGATGGCGCCAATGCGGTCGCGGCGACAGTCGGCGGGCTGTGGCTCGATGCGCTCAAGATGACCGTGGTACCGCTGATCGTCGCGCTGTTGGTCAGCGGGATCAATGGCGGCGTACATGCGGCCAACGCGGGCGGGGTCGCGGGACGATCGGCGCTTTGGTTCGCGGGGATCATCATGGCTTCGGCGGTGCTCGGGGCGCTGTTGATGCCGCTGCTGCTGCAAGTGGCGCCTCTGCCCCGTGCGGCGGCGGATGCGCTTCGTGCCGGGCTGGGCGCGGTCGATATCAAGGCGACTGCGGCGGCGGTGCCCACGGCCAGCGAATTCCTGCGTCAGGCGGTGCCGACCAACGTCATTGCGGCGGCGGCCAACGACAAGATCTTGCAACTGGTGCTGTTCACATCGGTATTCGCCTTCGCTTTGACCAGAATCGATCCCGGGCCGCGCGAGCGTCTGGCGGGGTATTTCGATGCGATCGCTGCGGCGATGCTGGTCATGATCGGCTGGGTGCTGTGGCTGGCGCCGCTGGGCGTGCTCGGGCTCGCCTTCACCGTTGGCGCCAGCGCCGGGTCTGCGGCATTCGGGGCGATTCTCCATTATATTGTGCTGGTGTCGAGCCTGGGCGGATTGATCATCATCGCCGCTTATGGGGTTGCTTTGTTCGGAGCACGCCTTCCGCCGGGCAGGTTCGCCCGCGCGATGATCGCACCGCAGGCGGTGGCGATTTCGACCCAGTCGTCTTTGGCCTCGCTCCCCGCGATGCTTGCGGCATCCAAGGCGCTGGGGATCGCCGAGCATAAGGCCGATGTGACGTTGCCGCTGGCGGTTGCGCTGTTCCGCGCGACCGGGCCGGCGATGAACATCGCGGTGGCGATCTATGTTGCGCATCTGATGGGGGTCGAGCTTGGTCCGCTGCAGCTTGCGGCCGGGGTCGCGGTGGCCGCGACGACCACGCTTGGCGCGGTCAGCCTGCCCGGGCAATTGAGTTTCGTCACATCGATCGCGCCGATCGCGCTGGCGATGGGAATTCCGATCGAACCGCTCGCATTGCTGATCGCGGTCGAGACGATTCCCGATATCTTCCGGACGCTCGGCAATGTCACGATGGACGTTGCGGTGACCGGGGCAGCGGCCTGCGGCAAGTCGCGAGATCAGCGCCCGGAAATCTCTCTCACCGAATCCGCATAGAGCCGGCCGACCGGCTGTTCCCGCACCGTCGGCGAGCAATAGCGGGGCCTGGGCGATCGCCGCGAAGATGATCGCGATGCCGGCGACGACTGCCTTGCGGCCAATCCCCTTATGACCGGCAACAGCGCCGATCGGCATAGCGGCGGTTGAGCGGGACAGGGAGCAAAGGGTTCATCGCCACCGACCATAGAAGTCGGGCGCGAACTTCGCCAAACGCTGCCGGGCCGTTGGCAGAACGGGGGTGGTCGCCGGTCGAATGGAGCGCGGATCACGCCTGTGGAACGCGTCGCCGCCGACACTCGTTGATGCCATAGCCGAATGGAGATTGCCGTGAACCCGACCACCACCGATGCGCCCAAGCCGCCGACCCCGCGCAGCCCGCCCGAGGAAGAGCTCGAGCAGGAATTGGAGAAAAACCCGCACGACCTCGACAAGAAGGTCGATGTCGGCAGCGACGAATCGATGGATGCGTCGGACCCGATCGCAGCCACACAGCCGAGCCAGTCGGACGAGCCGGTGCCGTCGTCGGGTTTCCCGGAGTAAAATCCGGCTTCCTGAATAACTGTTCATCACACCAAGTCGTCGGCGATCAAGACCCCGCGTCGGCGTTGCAAATAATCAACACATCGTCGCTGATGCGACGAGTTGTGACAGATAGATGTTGCCCCAGTGACTGCGTTCTGATTCTTTATGAACGGGGGGTGGGGTCATGGTTAAGCTATTTGCAACTGTTCCGGTCGCATGATCCTTCCCAGGGTAAAGGAGTCGGGGTCATGATGACGAAGACGAGCCAGCCCGCCGGTGGCGCGCTGCTGATTTCGGAAATGAAGGAATTCGCCGGGTTTCCCAAGGCGACCCAGCGCTACATCCGCCGCTCGCTCGACGTTGCTTATGGCCGCCGCGATCCGATCGAATGCTGGGCGCGTGACGAAGGCGAGATCGCCTCGATCCGGGTCCAGGCGCGACTCTACAAGCAGATCGATCATTTGCGGCTTGAGGTGCCCGATGACAGCGGGCTCGACATGATCGATCCGTTCCTGGGTATGTTGATTACCTTGACCGCGTTCGATCTCGGCCAGGATCGGCTGCCCAATTTCGCGGCCTTCCGCTTTCTGTATGAGCGCCTGATCGGCGCTTCGGCGCGGCCGTGGTTGCCCGCCGCTTTCTGTGCCGCCGCAGCGCTGCCGCATTTGCACCCCGAACGGCGCCGCTTGCTGCTCCAGTCGATCAGCGAGAGCGCGGCGACGGCGGCAGGCTGGTCCAATCGCGAGCCGGTGTTCTGGCCCGAATGGGTCGAGAAGGTCGACCTGGCGGCTGCCGCTTAAGCATTTTTACGAGTTCGTCGCGCGTCGTGGCCCTTCCCGCTCGCGGGGAGGGCCAGTTTTCATGCTCGTCCGAGCCGCCCGAGCAGCGCCAATGCGAATTCGCTCAATGTGTCGTCGCGCGCGCCCATGATGATGATGCGGTCGCCGGGGCGGGCTTCGTCGAGGAGCGCCTCGGCAATTGCCGGGCGGTCGGCGATGTGCAGCGCCAGCGCGCCGATGTGGTTGGCGAGCCAGTCGCTGCCGCGCGCCTTGTCGACGGTGCCGCCCTGATACACCGGATCGGGAAGGTAGAGACGGTCGTCGGGGCGCAGCCCGCGAACGAACGTATCGCTCAATTCCTCGCCCATTTTGGTCAGCGGGCCAAAACCGTGCGGCTGAAACATCACCAGCAAACGACCGGGTTGAGCGGTCAGCGTGGCCAGGCTTGCGGCGATCTTGTCGGGGTTATGCGCAAAATCGTCGATCACCGTCACTCCGCTTGCGGTCCCGACGGTTTCGAGCCGACGACGAAGCCCGGCGAAGCGCGCCAGCGCCGCAGCGCCTTCAACGAGCGGAACGCCGAGCGCACGCGCGGCGGCGAGCGCGGCGAGCGCGTTCGACGCATTATGTCGGCCGGGCACGGTCATGCGGACATGATGGACGTCGCCTTCGGCCTCGACCGTGAACGCGACCCCGTCGGGCAAGAGTTCGAGGTTGCGACCGTGAAGCGCTGCGCCGGGGCTGTCGAAGCCGTAGCCGACGCATTTTTCGGGCGGCAATGTTTCGGCAAGCATCCGGGTTTCCGGGTCGTCGAGGTTGAGCACCGCTTTGTTCGCCGCGCCGAGGAAGCCCGCGAACAAGGCGCGTAGCTCGTCCATCGATTTATGGTCGAGGCTGATATTGGTCAGCACCGCGACTTCGGGTGTGTAGAGCGCGATCGAGCCGTCGCTTTCGTCGACCTCGCTGACGAACAATTCGGGGTCGCCGACCAACGCGCTGGCGAAGGGTGAGGCGGGCGAGACGAAATTCTTCATCACCGCGCCGTTCATCACTGTCGGCTGGCGGTGGAGTGCGTGAAGGATCCAGCCGATCATCCCGGTAACGGTCGACTTGCCGCTGGTCCCGCCGATGGCGACGCTGTGCTGCGCGGCATTCAGGAGCCGGGCGAGGAGCTGCGGACGGGTCAGATGAGGAAGGCCGAGTTCGCGCGCCCGGACGACGTCGGCAATGGTCTCCTCGACCGCGCCCGAGGTGACCAGCGTCATGCCTTCGGCGAGGCCGGAGCCGTCCTGCGGATGGAGCGCGATCCCGAGCGAGCGCAGGAAATCGAACTTGGGTGCGAGACGGCCGGCGTCGAGCGCGCGGTCGGAACCGGCAACGCGGGTGCCATTGGCGCGGACGATGCAGGCGAGGGGCAGCATGCCGCTCCCGCCGATCCCGCAAAAGAAGGTGGAATTAGTCATGCGCGGTGCCCTATTGCCAATGCGGGCACATGACAAATGGGGGCAGCATGAAGATCGCGGTGGTCGCGCCGAGTTGCCCGTTGAAGCGCGAGGCCGCGACCCGCCTCGAAGCGATTGTCGCGGCGCGCAACGATGCCGAGCTCCTGATCCATCCGCAATGCTTTGCCAGCGACGGCCATTTCGCGGGGAGCGACGCGGTCCGGCTGGCCGCGCTGCGCGAGGTGATGGCGGATTCGAGCGTGGATGCCGTCTGGTTCGCGCGGGGCGGCTATGGCTCGAACCGGATTGCCGAGGCGGCCGCGAGGGATTTGCCCGATGCCGCGCGGGGCAAGCTTTACCTTGGCTATAGCGATGCCGGCTTTCTGCTCGCCGCGTTCGATCGCGCGGGGCTCGAGGTCGCGCACGGGCCGATGCCGCAGGACGTGCTGCGCGATGGCGGGGAGGTGGCGGTCTGCCGTGCGCTCGACTGGATCGTGCGACGCGACCCGGCGACGCTCGAGCCCGGCCTTGGCGGGCCGGCCATGGCGTTCAACCTGACGGTCTTGTCGAGCCTGCTCGGCACCGCGATCGAGCCCGACTTCACCGGGCGCGAGCTGTTGATCGAGGAGGTCAGCGAGCATCATTACCGGATCGACCGGACGATGTTCCATGTCACCGGGAGCCAGGCGGTGCGGCGGGCGACCGGATTGCGGCTCGGGCGGGCAGGCGATGTGCCGGTCAACGACGTGGATTTCGGCTCGGACGAGGAGGCCATCGTGCGCGACTGGTGCGCGCGTTCGGGGCTCCGCTATCGCGGCCGCGCGGACATCGGCCACGACGCGGCGAACCGGGTCGTTCCGTTCATCGGTCGCTCGCTCTAAAGTCTGTTTCAGTGAGACGGCACCGGCCTGCTCCCTTATCCGGCCTCCCGATCAGTCTATTCTATGGGAGGCCGGGTGGGGGCGCGGGCCGGTGCCGATTCAGCGCAGCTGAAACAGACTCTAGCCGTCTCTAGCGAGGCCATTGCAAAAGCCCTGCGATTGCGCTCTATCAGCGCCCTAGGACAACAGGAGGGTTTGATGGCCAAAGATGCAACCGCGACACCACGTAAGGCTGGAGGTGGGCTTGCTCGTCCAGTGCAGCCTTCACCCGAGCTTGCCGCGATCACCGGAAGCGATCCGCTTCCGCGCAGCCAGGTGGTTTCGAAGGTGTGGGATCATATTCGCAAGAACAACCTGCAAAATCCCGCAAACAAGCGGGAAATTCTTGCTGACGACAAACTGAAAAAGGTGTTCGGCAAGGACAGCTGCACGATGTTCGAGATGAACAAGCATTTGTCGAACCATCTGAAATAGGCCCGACCGCGAGGTTAAGCCCGGCGCCGCAAGGCGAAGAGCGAAGGGGATCCGCAGTCGATGCGGGTCCCTTTTTCGTTTTGAAGGCGCACCAAAGCGCGCTGCCGACTCGCGTCAGGCGCGGACGGCGCTGCTCAATGGCTCGCTGCTGACCGGGTAGCCGGCATCTGCGGGGATGCAGAGGTGGCTCAGCCCATCGCGCTCCTCGATCCACGGGGTGATGATCGTCACGGGAAACGCATCCGCATTGGCGCGGATCGCATCGAAATCGGTGAACAGCGCGAGCCGTTCGAGGTTGCGCAGGGTCGGGAAGATCGCGCGCGCTTCGCCGCGCCCGATCTGGCCAAGCACATCGCTGCCGCCGACCCACAGCGCCGCTTCGCATTCGCCGGGCTGGGGGCGCGGGATCCAGTCGCCGGTCGGCGCGCGCGCGACGAAGAAGATCGTGTCGAACCGTCGCACATGCTGGAACGCCGGCCGCCACCGCGCGAACGGGGTCAGTGCGGAAAGATCGAGGCCAAGCCCGTGCGTGGCGAGGAGTTCGGCGAACGGCTGCCTCGCGATCAGCGCATCCTGAAGCACGATCGCGAGCGAAGGGCTGGGCTGGGGGCTCAGTCCGACCGCGATCCCGGTTTCTTCGAGTGTTTCACGGATCGCCGCGATCCGCGCCGCCTGGTCGGACCAATCGGCCGCAGCTCCCATCACTTGATCGGCGGGGTCGATGCGCCCGCCGGGGAAGACCATCGCGCCGCCGGCAAAGGCCATTTTGGCGGCGCGTTCGACCATCAGCAGACATGGCGCCGCACCAATACGGTCGCGAACGACGACCAATGTCGCAGCCGGGATTGCTTCTTGTTCCATTGCCGGGGGCGTAGGGGCGGACGACGCGAAGGCCAAGCCGTCCCCATAAAAAAAGGCCGACGACCCCGAAGGGTGTCGGCCTTTTTCTAAGATGCCGCCCGAAGGCAGCGCGAATTACATCGCGTTGACGGCGGCGTTCGCTTCGGCCGAATTTTGCGCATTCACGTCAGCTTCTTCGTTGCTAGCGCCTTCGGCATTGAGCGCAGCGGCCTGGTTGCCCAGAGCTTCGGCCTCGGCGGTATTGGCGGTATTGGCCGCCATCGCATCGAGGTTTTCAGCGGCATTCTCGTAATTTTCCTGGACGTTCTCGCCGAGGGCGTCATCGCCTTTGCCACCGCAGGCCGAGAGTGCGAGTGCAGCCGCGCCGACGAGCGCGAATGAAGTCTTGTTCATCAATAATCCCCTTAAAGTGACAGTGCAGCGGCTCAGGCCATAACAGCACGAACGGTTCCAACGCCAGCGCCTTTATATCGGTTCCGCGCTTGAATTGCGGCTGCCGGATTGGCCGACGCTTGTCGCAAGCGCCGCAAAGGCTTATCTAGGGCGGGCCGGGGCAACTTGGCTATGTCGGTAGAGTGTTGAGTGAAATAAGCATTTCGGACCCGGGGGGCAGTACCCCGGCGCCTCCACCACCAGCCGCCCGGCGCGAGTTTCGCGCGGCTGCTGATGGGGGCGAAATAGGATCGACGAGTGTGGTAAAGTCTTGGCTGCCGACCGGCCTGAATGCGCCGTAAAACCGTTCACAACACTAAGTGCCAACGATAACGAGGCTCTTGCGATTGCTGCGTAATTAAGGTTCTCACGAACTGAAGTTACAAAGACAAAAGCGCGGTTGGACCCCGCCGGGCAACAGAAGGGGATTCCAGCGGCCTCCAGGGGAGCCGGGCAACAGAATCCCCTGGACTTTTTGTGCCCATGCGCGGGGCGCCGGGCATTAGAAGTTCCCCACTTCACACTTGCCCGGCGCGGCATGTCGGGGGTCCTTTCACCGGCTAGAGATTTGCGTTAATGTTGCTGTCGCGGATCATGCTTGATGATCGTAACGCGGCGGGGCTCATGGCCGACATCTTCGTTTCCTATGGCCGGTCGACCGAAGGCCAGGCGCAACAGGTTACGGAAGCGCTTCGCAGCGCCGGCTACAGTGTCTGGCGCGATGACGAATTGCCTCCCCACCGGGCGTATAGCGACGTGATCGAGGAGCGGCTTCGCTCGGCCAAGGCGGTGGTTGTGCTGTGGTCGGCCGAGGCGGCGCGCTCGCAGTGGGTGCGCGCGGAAGCCGATGTCGCGCGCGAAGCCGGCACGCTGGTGCAAATCAGTATCGACGGGACGCTGCCGCCGATGCCGTTCAACCAGATTCAGTGCGCCGACCTCGCCGGATGGACCGGCGATCTGAGCGTGGCGGGCTGGCGTAAAGTCGAAAGCAGCCTCGCGTTGCTGGTCGGCAGCGTCGCCGCATCAGCCGATCAATCCGAGCAGAGAACCGCGCCGGCGCGCCGGGTCGCGATCTGCGTG
>JANPMU010000191.1:0-1502 GCA_031427095.1 Sphingomonas sp. | reverse complement strand
CGGCGGCGTAGCGCCCCGAATGGCCCGACCAGGGCACGCGGCCGTCGGGGATCAGGATCGACAGGTCGGGGTCGGCGCCCGTCTCCCCCTCGATCAACCGCACCGCGTCAATCTCGGCGCCGGGCGCGAGCCAGCCGCGATAGGCGTCGGGATCGCTGATCGTTGCGCTGAGGCCGACACGGCGCAGGCCGGGCGCGAGCGTCTGCAATCGGGCGATGGCGAGCGCGAGCAGGTCGCCGCGCTTCTCCCTGGCGAAGGCGTGGATTTCATCGACGACGATCGTCTTGAGCCCTTCGAACAGCAGCGCGCTGTCGGGGTGGGACAGCAGCAGGCTCAATGATTCGGGCGTGGTCAGCAGGATGTGCGGCGGGTGGATCCGCTGGCGCGCCTTGCGGTCGGACGGGGTATCGCCGGTGCGCGTCTCGACCCGGATCGGCAGCCCCATTTCGTCGATGGGCAAGAGCAGGTTGCGGCGGACATCGACCGCCAGCGCCTTCAACGGCGAAACGTAGAGCGTGTGAAGGCCATCCGCTGGGTTTTGGATCAGATCGACAAGCGTCGGCAGGAACCCCGCGAGCGTCTTGCCCGCGCCGGTCGCGGCGACCAGCAAAATGTGATCGCCGCCCCGCGCCGCGTCGAGCATCGCCAGCTGGTGCCCACGCACCCGCCACCCGCGACCCGCGAACCATTGCTCAATAATGGGTGGCAGGCGAGCGCTCGACGTCATTGCGAGGAGCGTAGCGACCCGGCGATCCAGTTAATACCTGGATTGCTTCGCGCAGCCTGTCCTCGGGCTGGCGTAGCCAGACCCGGGGGCTCGCACTGACGATGGCCTAGTGCTCGCAGGTGATTCCGCTCGTTTCCAGCTGCCGCTGATCAACTCCGACCACGCCGACTGGGACGAACTGACCCAGACCATCCGCGAGGTCGGGCCGAAGGAAGTGTGGATCACCCACGGCCGCGAGGATGCGCAGGTACAGGACCCACCAGATAATGGCGCGCGAGCTGAATTTGGTTGGGTACGAAGATGAGGAAGAGGAATGAGTCCGGAGATGTCCGCTATGGGTGGACTGCGGACATTAGCCGTCAGCTGATCGCGCGCCGTAGCAGTAGCCTCCGCGAGTTTCCCAAACCCCTCCCGCGTCGTAGCACGAGTCACTGTCGACATAGCCGCGGAACCAAAAACCAACGCACAGGCCGAGTAAGCCACCAACGACCAGCCAAATGACACGCTTTCTCATTTCAGCGTGCTGACATGCCGTCTTGCTGTCCGCAATGGGTCGAAAGCGGTCGCTAATGCTCCGCCTCGACCGCTTCGATCCCTGACGCTTCAAGTTGCCGATTGATCGTTGTCATGAGCCGATCAAGCCCAGCCTGGTCCTGCGCCTCGGCCCGCGCGACCAGCACGTCCTGGGCCACCCACTTGCTCGAGGCCGGCGTCGATCTGCGGACCATCCAACTCCTGCTCGGACACACCAGCCTGAAGACCACGGCCCTCTACC
>JANPMU010000190.1:0-4037 GCA_031427095.1 Sphingomonas sp. | reverse complement strand
GATTGTCCAATATTCGACCGTCGCCGGGATCCCGATCCCCGATTTGATCAAGATGGGCTGGTCGACAGCTGAGCGGATCGACGCGATCGTCCAGCGCACCCGCAGCGGCGGCGGCGAGATCGTCGCTTTGTTGAAGACCGGCAGCGCGTTCTACGCCCCCGCGACCAGCGCGATCATGATGGCCGAGAGCTTCCTGAAGGACAAGAAACGCGTCCTCCCCGCCGCCGCCAACCTCACCGGCCAGTACGGCGTCGACAATCTCTACGTCGGGGTGCCGGTGGTGATCGGCGCGGGCGGGGTCGAGAAGATCATCGAGATCGCGCTCGACGCCGAAGCGCAGAAGAATTTCACGCTCAGCGTCGACGCGGTCAAGGAATTGCTGGTGGCGTGCAAGGCGATCGACGGAAGTCTCGCGTGAGCACTTTTGGCATCGCAACAATTGTTTTCGCGCTTGTTGGCGCTGCCGTCTATCTCGGCATCGTCTACTTTGCGGGTCGCAAGGGCTGGTGGTGGTTGGCGCTTCTCGTCAGCCTGCCCGCGATTTCCGCGTTGGTCGCGTTCACGCGTATGCCACACGATCAAATGTCTCAAAGTTCATCTTTGCTATTTCGCCACTTCGGGACGGTTGGGATCGTGCAGCTCATCGCGGGCGCGGTCTTCTACTTCCTTGGAAGATCGCGCGGACGGTTAAAGACGTCGGAATAAGGGTCTGAATTAATGTCGATTCTCGTGAACAGGAACACCAAGGTCATCACGCAGGGGATGACCGGCGAAACCGGCACCTTCCATACCCAGCAGGCGCTCGATTACGGCACGCAGATGGTCGGCGGTGTTACTCCGGGCAAAGGCGGATCGACCCACATCGGGCTGCCGGTGTTCGACACCGTCGCCGAAGCGGTCGCGAAGACCGGGGCCGATGCCAGCGTGGTCTATGTCCCGCCGCCGTTCGCCGCCGATTCGATCCTTGAGGCGATCGACGCGAACGTGCCGCTGATTGTCTGCATCACCGAGGGCATTCCGGTGCTCGACATGGTCAAGGTCAAGCGCGCTTTGTCGGGGTCGAAATCGCGGCTGATCGGGCCCAACTGTCCCGGCGTGCTGACCCCTGACGAGTGCAAGATCGGGATCATGCCCGGGAGCATCTTCAAGAAGGGCAGCGTCGGGGTGGTCTCGCGCTCGGGCACTTTGACCTATGAAGCGGTGTTCCAGACGACCAACGAGGGGCTCGGCCAGACCACCGCGGTCGGGATCGGCGGCGATCCGGTCAACGGCACCAATTTCATCGACGTGCTCGAACTGTTCATGGCCGACGAGGCGACCCAATCGATCATCATGATCGGCGAGATCGGCGGATCGGCCGAGGAGGACGCCGCTTTGTTCATCGCCGACGAGGCAAAGCGCGGGCGCCGCAAGCCGATGGTCGGGTTCATCGCCGGGCTGACCGCTCCTCCCGGACGCCGGATGGGCCATGCCGGGGCGATCGTCGCCGGCGGCAAGGGCGGGGCGCAAGACAAGATCGCGGCGCTGGAAGCGGCTGGTATTCGGGTCAGCCCAAGCCCATCTGAACTCGGCCGCACCCTCGCGGAGCTGTTGAAAGGCTGATTGGAGCGATGGACGGATACGACGAGCGCGCACCGGGACCGAGCTGGGCGCGGCCGAACTGGCCGGTCGCCGAGCTTGATGCGGTCAATCTCGGGCTCGATCCGACCGAAGCGACGATCGCGACGGTCGCCGATGGGGCCAGGAGCGCGGCGTTAAGCGCGGGCGCCGATCCCGATGCGGTCCGCCGCGCCGCCGAAGATTCGATCCGCGCGATGATGCTCATCCGCACCTATCGCGTGCGCGGGCACCTCGCCGCCAACCTCGATCCGCTCGGGCTGGCGCATCATGCGCTGCCCGCCGATCTGTCGCCCGCTTATCATGGTTTCGCCGACGCCGACTGCGACCGGCCGATCTGGCTTGGCGGGACGATCGGTTTTCAGACCGCGACCGTGCGCGAGCTGGTCGCCTGCCTCAAGGCCAATTACTGCGGTTCGGTCGGGCTTGAATATATGCACATCAACGACCTCGAGGAGCGCCGCTTCCTCCAGGACCGGATGGAGGGCAATGACGCCGCGATCAGCTTCACCCCCGAGGGCAAGCAGTCGATCCTCGAAAAGGTCATCCACGGCGAACAATGGGAGAAATTCCTCGCCCGCAAATATGTCGGGACCAAGCGCTTCGGCCTCGACGGCGGCGAAAGCGCGATCCCGGCGCTTGAAAGCGTGATCAAATATGGCGGCCAATATGGCGTGACCGAAGTCGCGGTCGGCATGTCGCACCGCGGCCGCCTCAACGTCCTCGCCAATGTCATGGGCAAGCCCTACCGCGCGATCTTCAACGAATTCGCCGGCGGAGCGACCAATCCGGCCGATGTCGGCGGCTCGGGCGACGTCAAATATCATCTCGGCACCTCGTCCGACCGCGAGTTCGACGGGATCAAGGTCCATTTGAGCCTGGTGCCCAACCCGAGCCATCTCGAAGCGGTCGACCCGGTGGTGCTGGGCAAGGTCCGCGCGGTCCAGACGATCCGAGGCGACAAGCATGGCAAGACCGTGCTGCCGATCCTGCTCCACGGCGATGCGGCGTTCGCGGGGCAGGGGATCGTCGCCGAATGCTTCGGTTTCTCCGGTCTCCCCGGCTATGGCACCGGCGGGACGATCCACTTCGTGATCAACAATCAGGTCGGCTTCACCACCTCGCCGCAATTTGGCCGTTCGTCGCCTTACCCGTCGGACATCGCCAAATCGGTCCAGGCGCCGATCCTCCACGTCAATGGCGACGATCCCGAAGCGGTGACCTTTTGCTGCAAGCTGGCGATCGAGTTCCGCCAGACGTTCAGCCGCGACATCGTCATCGACATGTGGTGCTATCGCCGCTTCGGCCACAATGAGGGTGACGAGCCGAGCTTCACCCAGCCGCTGATGTACGCCGCGATCCGCCAGCATCCGCCGATCAGCGCGATCTATGCCCAGCGCCTGATCGACGAAAAAATCGTCGACGCCACGTGGATCGAGGAACGCACCCAGCAATTCACCGCGCTGCTCGAAAGCGAGTTCGCGGCCGCGAACAACTATCTCCCCGACAAGGCCGACTGGTTCGAAGGGCGCTGGGCGGGGTTCGGCCGTCCCGAGGAAACGCTGACCGGACGGCGCAACACCAATACCGCGATCCCCGACGAGACGTTCGCGACCGTCGCCGATCATTTGACCCGCATTCCCGACGGGCTGGCGATCCACAAGACGCTCGCCCGGATCATCGAGGCCAAGACGGCGATGGTCACCAGCGGCAGCGGGATCGACTGGGCGACCGGCGAAGCGATGGCGTTCGGATCGCTGATCGCCGAGGGGCATAATGTCCGGCTGTCGGGTCAGGACAGCGGCCGCGGCACGTTCAGCCAGCGCCACGCGATGTGGGTCGACCAGACCAACGGCCACCGCTTCATCCCGCTGGCGACGATCGAAGGTGGCCGCTTCGAGGTCCGCGACAGTCCGCTGTCCGAATTCGGCGTGCTCGGCTTCGAATATGGCTATTCGATCGCCGACCCGCGCACGCTTGTGCTGTGGGAAGCGCAGTTCGGCGATTTCGGCAATGGCGCGCAGGTCATCATCGACCAGTTCATCGCCAGCGGCGAGGCCAAGTGGCTGCGCGCCAGCGGGCTCGTCCTGCTGCTGCCCCACGGTTACGAAGGGCAGGGGCCGGAACATAGTTCGGCGCGGCTCGAACGCTTTCTGCAATTGTGCGCCGAGGATAATATCCAGGTCGCCAACTGCACCACGCCGGCCAATTATTTCCACATCCTGCGCCGCCAGCTTTTGCGCGATTTCCGCAAACCGCTGATCATGATGACCCCCAAGTCGCTGCTCCGCCACAAATTGGCGGTGTCGAGCGCTGCGGACTTCACCGGCGACAGCCACTTCCGCCGGATCCTCGGCGATCTCAATCCGCCGGCCGCGGGGCAGACCCGACGGCTGGTGCTGTGCTCGGGCAAGTTGAGC
>JANPMU010000189.1:0-2864 GCA_031427095.1 Sphingomonas sp. | reverse complement strand
CGCGGTCCGACAAGAGTGTCTATTGCGCCGAGGACGAGCGCGTCGCCGGTTCATCGTCATCCAGCTACACCGTCTCGCCGATCCATCTGCGCGTACCGACGCTGGGCGAGCGGATGAAAGCGCGCTTTCCGGCCAGCCGCAGCGTCGCGGTCGCGGGCAAGGATCGCGCCGCAGTGATGATGAGCGGCCACACCCCTGACCAGCGCTATTATTGGACCGGCAAGGCCTTTGCCACTGACCTCGAATCCGCAGCGGTGCCCAAATCGATCGCGCCGCTCAACGCTGCAGTCGCCAGGCTGATCGCGGCGCCGCAGGCGGCCCTGGTCCCGCCGCCGTTGTGCACCGCCAAGTCGCGGGTCATTCCGATCGAAGGCGGCGGCAAGCCGGTCGGCGCGGGCAACTTCGCTCGTGACGGCGGCGACGCCAAGGCGTTCCGTGCCTCACCCGCGTTCGACGGGGCGACGCTCGCGCTGGCCGCCGGCCTCATTCAGGAAATGAAGCTCGGTCGCGGCGCCAGCACCGACCTGCTCGCGATCAGCCTGTCGGCGACCGATTATGTCGGTCACAGCTATGGCACCGAAGGCGCCGAAATGTGCCTTCAGCTTTTCTCGCTTGATCGTGACCTCGGCGACTTCTTCGCCTTGCTCGATCGCTCGGGGGTGGATTATGCCGTGGTGCTGACCGCCGACCATGGCGGGCAGGACGCTCCCGAGCGCGCCCGCGAACAGGGTTTCGCCAATGCGGCGAGGGTTGATCCGGCGCTGACCGCCGCCTCGATCGGCAAGGGCATCGGCGCTTCGCTCGGGCTCGAGGGCCCGGTGCTGCTCGGCGAATCCTCATTCGGCGATATTTATCTCGACCGGGCGCTGGGTGCCACCGACCGCACGCGCGCGCTGGCCGCCGCGCTCGCCGCTTACCGCGCTCATCCGCAGGTCGAAGCGGTGTTCACCCATGACGAGCTTCGTGGTGGTCCGACGCGCGGCATCTCACCCGACAAATGGAGCCTGCTCGACCGCGCCCGTGCATCGTTCGACGACCAGCGTTCGGGCGATTTCGTCGTGCTGTTGAAGTCACGGATCACGCCGATCGCCGACACCAAAAGCGGCTATGTCGCGACCCATGGCAGCCCATGGGATTATGACCGGCGGGTCCCGATCCTGTTCTGGCGCCAGGGCATGGTTGCCGCGTCGCGCGACGACGCGGTCGAGACGATCGACATCATGCCGACACTTGCGGCGATGATCGGGCTTGCTGTCGAACCCGGTTTGGTCGATGGCAAGTGCCTGAACGGGGTTGCAGGAATTCGCTGCCCGACGCGCTAACGCATTGAAGACTTGCTTGTTTCTCGTCGCATTGGCACAAGTGCTGGCGGGATGAGGAGGCGCTTTATGCGTGTGGTTGCCATTGCGCTCGCGGCATCATTGACCCTGTCGGCATGCGTCCAGACCCGGCAATATGCCGATCTCCAATTTACCCCGCCACAAGGCGATTACCGATTGCTGGTGATGCGCCCCGACGTCAGCGTCGGATCGGTCACTACCGGCGGGATGGTCGAGCCGCGCGCCGACTGGACCGAGGCTGCGCGGATAAATTTGATCGCGGCGCTCAAGGCGCAGCAAGCGGGGCGCGGGGGCAATGCGCGGGTGCTCGAGCGACGCGATGGGCTGCCCGGGGTCAGCGCGGAAAGCGTGGCCGAACTCGAGCGGCTGCATCAGGCGGTCGGAAGCTCGATCGCGCTCCACAAATATCTCGGTCAGACGCTCCCGACCAAGCGAGGCCGCGGACTCGAATATACGCTGGGCGAGGAGGCGGTGCGGTTCGGCCAGACAACCGGTTTTGATTATGCCTTGTTCGTGCATGCCGATGACAGCTTCGCGTCCACCGGGCGGGTCGCGCTGGCCCTGCTCGGAGTCGCGGGCTGCTTCGTTGGTTTCTGCGCGCCGATGGGCGGCGGATCGCAAAGCGCCTACGCGTCGCTGGTCGACCTCAAGACCGGCGAAGTGGTGTGGTTCAATGTCCTCCAGTCGCAGCAAGGGGACATCCGCAAGCCCGATGGCGCGGCGCAGATGGTCGAGCGGCTGCTCGGGCGGATGAAGCCGGGCAAAGACGTCCGCCGCGCAATCGACGCCAGGCCATGAGCTGCGCCTGTCACCGCGACCCGGTAAGCCGCCGCGCCTTGCTTGCTGGCGGCGGGGTGATCGCCGCCTCATTTGCCACCGGGATGGCGCAGGCGCGCGTCCTGCCGCGCGACATGATCCCGCTGATCGGCCCCGGCTATCAGGCGGTCGATGTCGATGAAAAAGGCCTGTGGCAGCAATATGCCAGGGTCGAGGAAGAAATCGCCGGATCGAACCTGCTGATCAAGGACCCCGCGCTGACGCGCTACCTCGGCGATCTGATTGGCAAGGTTGGCGGTCCGGCGGCGCGGGACATGCGCATCTATCTGGCGCGCATTCCCGAATTCAACGCGGTGATGTTCCCGACCGGCTTTGCGGTGATCTTCTCCGGGCTGTTGCTGCGGATGCGCAACGAGGCGCAGCTCGCCGGGGTGATCGCGCATGAAAGCGCGCATTTCCTCCGCAAGCACCAGATCCGCCAGTGGCGCGACCTGCGCCGCAAGAGCGACATCTTCTCGTTGCTGGCGATCGGCGCCGGGGTCGCCGGGGCGGGGGCGGGGATCGCCACCGGGCAACTGACCCAGCTTGCCCAGCTCGGCACGATCCTGTCATTACTGTCCTATAACCGTGGGTTGGAAGCCGAAGCCGACGCGATGGGGGCGCGGCTGCTCGCCGAAAATGGCTATCCGCCGATCGCGATGGCCAACACCTGGGAGCAGCTCATCGGCGAGGAAGAGGCGTCGGCCA
>JANPMU010000188.1:0-2408 GCA_031427095.1 Sphingomonas sp. | reverse complement strand
ACCGACAGCCAACTGCAGCGTGACGTGATGGACGAGCTGGTTTGGGATCCGAGCATCGACCATGCTCATATCGGCGTGGCAGCCAAAGGCGGTGTTGTGACCCTCTCTGGCTTCGTCAGCAATTATGCTCAGAAAATGACCGCGGAGCACGCTGCCGAGCGCGTGCAGGGCGTTCAGGGAATCGCCGAGGAGCTCAAGGTCCGCTTCCCGAGCGATCCCAAGACGAGCGATGAGGAAATTGCTCGCCGTGTTCTCGATGTGTTTGCGTGGGACGTCACCATCCCCAAAAACAAGGTCACCGTGAAGGTCGAAAAGGGTTATGTGACGCTCAACGGCGCGCTGGACTGGCATTACCAGACCGAAGCGGCGCGCAAGTCAGCGGGCAAGATCGCGGGCGTGATGGGTGTGAATAATCGCATCGAACTCAGCAATGCGGCCATAGCCGGTGACGTGCGCGAACGTATCATGGCGGCGTTCAAGCGCTCGGCAACCGCAGACGCGAGCGCGTTGAGAGTCACTGCCGACGGCAGCACGATCAAATTGAGTGGCAATGTTCATGGCCGGCATGAGCGCCAGGTCGCGGAGCGCACAGCCTGGGCGGCACCAGGTGTGTTCTTCGTCGAAGATAATCTTGTCGTGCTCGATAACTGATGAGCGGATTGAAGGGGTCGCTGTGATCACAGCGGCCCCTTTTTTTGGCCGGGGCTGAATCCGCGAGAGCTTTTGCCAGTCCAACAAGTTTCATGACATTATGTGACTTTCGTCACATTCCCATTCCGCTCCTAAGCTCAAGCTCAAGCTCTGCGCTGCTGGCGAACGTCCGAAATCGGTGGCAAGCGCACGGTCGGGATCCTTGGCTTGCCTGCCTGCGTTAGAGGGCGATAATCAACCGCAAAAGCGATGCGTGGTGATTCTCGCGAAACCGGGCGCTGGGCCATGAATCGCCCCTAACTCAGCGGCACTTACTGGCGAGGCTTCAGGGAGGCTTAAGTGGAAGAGCAGGCGACCCAAATACTCGATTCCCACCGGACCATGGCAATTTCGACCTTACGGCCCGATGGATGGCCGCAAACCACGATCGTCGGCTACGCCAATGACGCCTTGATCATCTATTTCCTCATTTTCCGATCGAGCCAGAAGTTCGCGAACATCCAGCACGATGACCGCGTGTCGATCGCGGTGAGCGGTGAGCCCAAGGATATTCACGAAATCGAGGCGGTGTATGCCGGGGCGCACGCGGCCGAAGTGACGGATCCGAAGCAGAGGGCGCGTGCGTGGACGCTGCTAGTGGCGCGTCATCCGAACCTCGCCGATTTTGAACTCCCGCAACGATCCGAAGCCGCGGTGATGCGCGCTGCCTGCAAATATGTCTCGGTGCTCGATTACAGCAAGGGGCTCGGACATCACGAGTCGCTGACGATTGGCGTTGGCGACGCCACGCCGATCCGCAAAACGGAAGATTGGGGCTCATCGGCGGCGCGCCCGAAAAGTGACCGACGAAAATAGGGTTTTGGGTAAGTCGCGAGCGCAGCGATGCGACTTGCGCTTACGAGGCCACGCGATCGCGATGCTCGGCCGCAGCGCGGCTTTGGTCACCAACGACCAAGTGGGATGCGACGACCTGCGATCTCCGGAACAATACGTAGGGGGAACCCCGGAATGTCGCGTTTGCGACCCGCCCCCTATCCGTGATCGATCGCAAGCACCCGGCACGGGGAACCTATGACCTATTCGAAGAAATTATGGCTGTGGCTCGGGGGGATCTTCATCCTCTCCTTCGCCATCCTCGGGCTGATTGGCCGCGAGATCTACGTCAAGGCGCCGCCGGTGCCGACCCGCGTGGTGTCGGCGAGCGGCGAGACGTTGTACACCAAGGCCGACATCCAGACCGGCCGCGAGGTGTGGCAGACATTGGGCGGAATGCAGCTCGGGTCGGTATGGGGCCATGGCGGCTATGTCGCGCCCGATTGGGGCGCCGACTGGCTGCATCGGGAAGCCACGACCCTGCTCGAATATTGGGCGCGCGACGAAGGCGCGGTCAATTTCGCCGCGCTCGGCCTTGAAGAACAAGCCGCGCTGAAGGCGCGCCTCAAGCAGGACTTGCGCGCCAATCGCTATGACGAGGCGACCGGCACGATCACCGTGTCCGACGCGCGCGCCAAAGCGATGGCGACGGTCGGCCTACATTACCAAACCCTGTTCAGCAGTGATCCGTCGCTTCACGCGCTGCGCGTGCAATATGCGATCCCGGAAAAATCGATCACCAATCCCGAATACCGCCGTCAGCTGAGCGCATTCTTCTTCTGGACCGCGTGGACCAGCGTCACCCAGCGCCCCGGCGAAGCGATCAGCTACACCAACAACTGGCCGCACGAGCCGCTGGTCGGCAACACACCGTCCGCATCGCT
>JANPMU010000187.1:0-2110 GCA_031427095.1 Sphingomonas sp. | reverse complement strand
GTTGATCGACTTGCCGACCGGACTGCGCGAGCTTTCGGTCGAGCGGGTCGAGGACGACGCCATCGCGGCGAGGATCAAGGCGGGCCATCGCGCGGGATATCTATGGTGCCCGCATTCGGCCACCGCCGCCGAAGCCTGGGTTCGGCTTGATCCGGCGACGAAGGCGGAGCGCCCGTGGGTCGTCGCGGCGACCGCGCACCCGTATAAGTTCGCCGACATTCTGGAGCCGCTGATCGGCGAAACGATCGCGCCGTCGCCGCCGCTGCGCGAGATCCTGGGACGGCCCGCGCACAAGCGCATGATCGACGCGACGCCCGCTGCGCTTGCTCGCCAGCTCGCCGCGCTCGGAGAAGCCGCCGTCGCCTAGCGTTTGTTTCCGTTAGCCGGGGCCGCATCAGCGAAGCGGAAACAGACTCTAGCCAGTCGCGGCGCTGGTGATCGCTCCCTGCGACGCGGAGCCGACCAGCCGCGCATATTTGGCATAGGCGCCCAACGTCTCGGTCATGGGCGCTATCGGCGCAGGCTCGCGCGCGCCAAGATCGGCATCGGTCTCGATCACCCGGCGCTCAACGTCGATCAAGATATTGTCGCCGCTGCGGAGCAAGGCGATCGGGCCGCCTCGCGCCGCTTCAGGCGAGACATGGCCGACCATGAAGCCATAGGTTGCGCCCGAGAAGCGGCCATCGGTGACCAAGGCAATACTGTCGCCAAGCCCCCGACCCTGAATCGCGGCGGTGACCGCAAGCATCTCGCGCATGCCCGGCCCGCCGACCGGACCTTCGCCGCGGATCACGACGATGTCGCCGGCGACGATGCCGCCATGGGTTAGCGCGTCGAAACATTCCTCCTCGCCGTCGAACACCTTGGCCGGGCCTTCGAAACGCAGCCGATCGTGCCCGGCGAGCTTGGCCACGCAGCCTTCGGGCGCGATATTGCCAAACAGGATGCCGAACCCGCCGCGCGCCTTGACCGGATCGGCAATGGTGCGGATGACTTCCTGGCCGGGGGTCTCGGCCGCGCCTTCAAAATGAGAGAAAAGATTGTGGCCGGTGACGGTCGGCGCATCGACGATCAGCCCCGCTTCCATCAGTCGCCGGCCGAGCAGGGGCGATCCTCCAGCCGCGCTCATGTCGGGTGCCATGAACCGCCCGCCCGGCTTGAGGTCGGCGATCACCGGCGTCGCCCGCGAAATCTCGTCGAACATGTCGAGCCCGAACTGGTCCTCGCTGATTCCCGCTTCGCGCGCGATCGCCAGCAGATGGAGGACGAGATTGGTCGAGCCCGCCGTCGCGGCGCCGGCCACCGCAGCGTTGCGCAGGCTATTGGGCGTGATCAGGCTGCGGGCGTTGCGGCCGGCGGTGACCGCCTCGACCAAAATACGCCCGGCCTCGGCCGCCGTCTCGGGCTTGTCGGGATGGACTGCGGGCACGTCGTTGAGGCCGACCGGGGAGAGGCCGAGGAAGGTCATCGCCAGCGCCATCGTGTTGGCGGTGAACTGCCCGCCGCACGCGCCGGCGCCGGGACAGGCGGCCTTCTCCACCTCGAGCAGCCCGGCATCGTCGAGGGTGCCGGCGCTGTGCGCGCCGACCGCCTCGAACACGTCCTGGATGGTGATCGCCTTGCCGCCGAGTCGACCCGGCATGATCGAACCGCCGTAGAGGATGACACTCGGCAGGTCGAGCCGCGCGGCGGCCATCGCTGCGGCCGGAATGGTCTTGTCGCAGCCGACCAGGAACAGCACGCCGTCGAGCGAATGGCCGCGCACCGCCAATTCCGCCGAATCCGCGATCACCTCGCGGCTGATCAGCGAGGCGCGCATTCCCGGGGTGCCCATCGCGATCCCGTCGGTGACGACGATCGTGTTGAAATCGATCGGGGTCCCCCCGGCCTGCTCGATTCCGCGCCGGGCATGCTCCGCGAGACCGCGCAAATGCATGTTGCACGGAGTGACGTTCGACCAGGTGTTGACGATCGCGATCATCGGCTTGGCCAGCGCCGCATCGTCATAGCCGGCTGCGCGGAGCATCGCCCGGGCCGGCGCGCGCGCTGCGCCATTGACCAGTTCGCGCGACGGCCAGTTGTGGGACGGCATGAGCAAGTTCCTGAAAAT
>JANPMU010000186.1:0-2285 GCA_031427095.1 Sphingomonas sp. | reverse complement strand
TAAATCAAGCTGCCCCGTGAGTGAGGTTACGACCTCTCGAGAATGTTGATCGTCGATTGCGCCAACCGCGACCTTTTCCGCCGACTGCATCTCAAACAACCGTGCCTTCGACGCCGCATACGCTTCGAAACTCTCATACCGATCGAGATGATCCGGCGTGATGTTGAGCAGCACCGCGACGTCGCAATCGAGGCTTTGTGTCAGGTCGAGCTGGTAGCTCGACAATTCGAGCACATAGACCCCGCCTTCGGGGAGCGGGTCCTGCGCCAGGATCGGCAGCCCGATATTCCCGCCCATCAGGCTCGGCACGCCCGCAGTGTGGAGGATGTGGTGGACCAGCGCGGTGGTGGTCGATTTGCCGTTGGTGCCGGTGATCCCGACCACTTTGTGCGGCGGGAGCTCGCGGCGCGCCCGCGCGAACAGCTCGATATCGCCGATGATCTCGAGCCCGGCCGCACGCGCTCTCGCCGCGATCGGGTGGCGGTTGAGCGGAACGCCCGGCGTGACGACAAGGCTGTCGAACTGGGTGAGGTCGGCGGTGTTGAGGTCGGCGATTTCTGTTCTCCGGCGAAGGCCGGAGCCTTGGCCAGGACTCCGGCCTTCGCCGGAGAACAATTTGTCATCCCAAGCGGTCACCCGCGCGCCGCTCGCGAGCAGCGCCTCGACCGTCGCCAGCCCGCTCCGCGCAAGCCCGTACACCGCGTAATGCTTGCCTGCGAAGGCCCGCGCGCAAATCACCGCAGCTTGAGCGTGCTGAGCCCGGCCAGCGCGAGCACGAAGCTGATGATCCAGAAACGGATCACCACGGTCGGCTCCGACCAGCCGATATGTTCGAAATGATGGTGGATCGGCGCCATCCTGAACACCCGGCGCCCGGTGCGCTTGTAGAAGAACACCTGGATCACGACCGACAATGCTTCGAGGACGAACAGTCCGCCGATGATCACGAGCACGAATTCATGGTGGGTGGCGACCGCGATCGTGCCGAGGGCGCCGCCGAGCGCGAGGCTGCCGGTGTCGCCCATGAACACCGCTGCGGGCGGCGCGTTGAACCACAGGAAGGCCAGACCGGCACCGACAATCGCCATCGTCGTCACCGTCAGGTCGCCCGCCCCCGCGACATAGGGAATCCCGAGATATTCGGCGAACTTCGCGTTGCCGACCAGATAAGCGATGATCAGGAACGCCAGACTGGCGATGATCACCGGCATCGTCGCCAGCCCGTCAAGCCCGTCGGTGAGGTTCACCGCATTGCCGAACGACACGATGACGAACGCGCCAAAGGCGATGTACAGCCAGCCCAGATCGACCACCGGTCCGTCGACGAATGGCACATAAAGCAGGGTGTTTCCCGACCGCACGATGATCCACACCGCGATCCCGGCGACGGCAAATTCAGCCAGCAATCGCAGCCGCCCCGACAGGCCGGCATGGTGCGCTTTCCTGATCTTGTCATAATCGTCGAGAAAACCGATCAGCCCGAAGCCCGACGTGACCAGCATCACCGCCCACACGAACGGGTTCTTGAGGTCCATCCACAACAGCACCGAGACCGAAAAACTGATCAGGATCAGCAAGCCGCCCATGGTCGGGGTGCCGCGCTTGGCGAGGTGGCTTTGCGGGCCGTCGGCGCGGATCGGCTGGCCCTTGCCCTGGCGCTGGCGGAGCCATGAAATGAACCACGGCCCCATCACCAGCCCGATCAGCAGCGCGGTTGCGCTGGCCGCGCCGGCGCGAAAGCTGATGTAGCGGATGAGGTTGAGGATTCCGGGGAACCCCAATTGTTCGGCGATCACATAGAGCATGGCTGACCCCCTGCCACCTGATCGACCAGGCGGGCAAGCCCGACCGAGTTCGACGCCTTGACCAGCACCGCATCGCCCGGGCGAAGCATGGCGAAAAGGATACGCGCCGCGCCATCGGCATCACTGGCGCGGTCGCTCGCGACGCGGCCTTGCAACGCGGCTTCGAGCGCAACCATCTCCTCGCCGACCAGGATCAGCCGGTCGATTTTCGCGGCGATCACTTCGGGGGCGATCGCGGCGTGGAGTTCGTCGCTCGCCACACCCAGTTCGCGCATCGGCCCGAGCACCGCAATTTTCCGGCCGATCGCGGTTTCGGCGCCGAAGCTGCGCAAGGTCGCGGCCATCGACGCGGGGTTGGCGTTATAGCTTTCATCGATCAGCACGGCTTCGCCGCCGTCGAGCGCAATCGCGTGCCGTTCGCCGCGCCCCTTGAGCCCGCCGAGGTCCGCCAGAGCGAGCCCCGCGACCGCGAGATCGGCG
>JANPMU010000185.1:0-7069 GCA_031427095.1 Sphingomonas sp. | reverse complement strand
CCAATATTCCCCACTGCTGCCTCCCGTAGGAGTCTGGGCCGTGTCTCAGTCCCAGTGTGGCTGATCATCCTCTCAGACCAGCTAAAGATCGTCGCCTTGGTGAGCCTTTACCTCACCAACAAGCTAATCTTACGCGGGCTCATCCTTAGGCAATAAATCTTTGGACCGAAGTCATTATCCGGTATTAGCAGTCATTTCTAACTGTTATTCCGAACCTAAGGGCAGATTCCCACGCGTTACGCACCCGTGCGCCACTAGACTGCTAACCGAAGTCAGCGGTCTCGTTCGACTTGCATGTGTTAGGCATGCCGCCAGCGTTCGTTCTGAGCCAGAATCAAACTCTCAAGTTGATGTACGACCTCGCCCGGTGGAATATCCGAGTGAGGCCGGCATCTCTGGGAGCCATTCCTGCACAAATATACAAACTGGTGTGTTTGCGTATTAGGACATTTGCTCATCCCGCCAAGGCAAGCCCTGGCGAAAATCACATTAAGGAACGGCTTTAAATTTACCAATCACCCGACACCCAGAGGCTATCGGAGACTGGGCCGCCGCCCACATGTCCCTTCATCGAACCGACAATGTCAAAGAGCCGACGCGTCTTCCCGTCCGGTTCCTTGTGGGTTCCGGACATCGGTTTTACCGACTGAAAGAAGCGCGAACAAACCCGACCCCGTATGGGGGCCGTGCCCGCTGCTGGAGTGGCATATATGGAGCAGGGTCCGACCCGTCAACGCCTATTTTCGCAAATGTCGCGCAATCGTCACGATTGGCGGCTGGGAAGCGCGCAAATCCGCCATTCGCTCCGCTTCCTACGCGGACTGGATATAGGCCCGCATCGCCTCGGCTTCACGCTCGATTCGCTCGATCCGATGCTTCACCAGGTCACCGATCGACACGATTCCACGAATCTGTCCGCCTTCGACCACCGGCAAATGGCGGATTCGGCGCTGGGTCATCACCGCCAGCGCCTGGAGCACGGGCGTGCCAAGGTCGACGGTGATCGCGGGGGCGCTCATCACCCGCTCGACCGGCCAGTCGAGCACCTGCGCGCCATGATCGCGAAGGCAATAGACCAGGTCGCGTTCGGACATGATCCCGACGATGTCGCTTCCGTCGACCACCAGCAAGGCGCCGATGCGCAGTTCACCGAGCATTGCGACGGCTTCGGCCACGCTGGTCGTGCGCGAGACCGTCGCTACTTCGCTGCCCTTTTCCACCAGGATTGTCGCGATCGTCATGGCTGCCTCCATCGTTGGTGAGAGTCGCTGGGGTTGATAGTCCCATGGACGCCCTCCAAAGGGAAGCAATGCCGCTTTCCGATCCGATCCCGACGCCGCGAACGTCGACCGCCAGGCAATTTCGCCGCCTGATGAAACGCATGGCCTTGCTCTCGGTGGTCGCTGCGGTCGTCGCAATGGTGCTGGTCGCGAGGGGAAGCGATGGCATCCACATCCACATGCTCATCGCCACCGGGGTTGGGGTCGGGCTGATGGTCCTGCTCGCTACCGCGCTGATGAGCCTGGTTTTCCTGAGCGCGTCGAGCGGCCATGACGCCGACGCGGCCCAGCCCCACGAACGAGGCCCGACATGACCGGTCATCATGGCGGCGCGATCCTGCGCGTCGTCCCCGGCCCGAGTGACATCAATGCCAACGGGCATATCTTCGGCGGCTGGGTGCTCAGCCAGATGGACATCGCTGCAGGAATCGTCGCCTCGCGGCGGGCCAACGGGTCGGTGGCGACGATCGCGATCGAGCGGATGGAGTTCATCGCCCCAATTCACCTGCGCGATCTGATCTCGGTCTACGCTTATGTCGAAAGCGTCGGGCGGACATCTATGAAGGTCAAGATCGAGGTCATCGCCAGCCGCGATCGCGGCACGGCCGAGGTCAAGGTCACCGAAGGCGTGTTCACTTTCGTCGCGATCGACGAGCAGGCGCGGCCAAGGCCGGTCGATCTGATCTAGCGTCGGACGGTCGATTCAGAACCGCTGCAACCGGCCTTAATTGCGCACGCGATAGCGGAGCGTCGCGCTGCCGTTGGCGGGGATCGTCACTGCCCACAACGCGCGCCCGTTGCGGCGACCGAGCCGGGTATCGGCGCGCAGCGTGCGATCATCGGCGGCGAATTCGGCCTCATAGCGAATGGCGGTGGGCGAATCATTGGTCACGACCAATGCGTAGCGGTCCTTGGTGATCATCCGCTGGACCGCGCGAACCCCAGGCGCGGGGTCGAGGCGGATCTCGACATCCTCGCCAACCGCGGTGTCGCGAAGACTTCCCTCGCCGATCAGCAGCGGGCGCCCCGCAGCCTCGCTGAACAGCACCACACCGCCGGCGGGCAAGGGCAGCCCAAGGCCTTCCTGCGTGCGGTTGCGGGTCACCAAATATCGGGTGGCGACGTCGCTGCCGTCATTGCCCGCCGACAGCAGCGACCGATGAACGATCCGCACCGCGACCCCCGACTGCTCGATCAGCGCGACCTGTTTCTGCGAATTTGCGGCGACGGTCACCGGTTCGGGAATACGGTAGAGCTTGACGTCACCGAGCGCCTCGAGCTCGGCCTTCATCGTCACACGCGCACCCGTGACGACAATCTCCTCGCTGCGGCTTGTCGCTTCCGGCGACGCCATCGTCATCATTATCGGCGGGGGCGGCGGGGGCGGGCCATGGCTCGCGCTGGTCGTTCCGGCCGGCCAGCAGCGCAGGCGAATCGGACGCGACTGAACCGGGGCGACTGCGGCGTCTTCGCGGTTGAGGATTCCGGCCACCGCGTTGGTCCGGGCGGCGGCGAAGCTGGTTTCGTCGCCATTGGCCAGCGTCAGCCAGGCAAACAGGTCGAGCCGGTCGCCGGCGGCCGACAATGTCGCGACATAATTGGCCTGCCAGTCGAATCCTGTGGCGAGGTAGGACAGGCTCACGGTGGCATCGACCGCAGTCGCCGAGCGGGTGCGGACCGAGAGCGTCGGCTTGGCCGACAAATCGGGCGGAACCTGGTCGAATATCAGAGTCTCGGACTGGCCGGTACAGCGCAGCGCCTCGATCCCCTCGCGGGTCTGGAGCACGACCGCCCCGTCGGCTCCGGATCGGATCACGGCGTCCTGCACGACCACCGCGCCGTTGGCCTTCGAGGTGCGGCGGATCTGGACGCGGCGGCCCAGCGAACGGTCGAGGAGATTGCCGGGTGAGAGCAAATAAGCGTCGCGATTGCGCTCGACCACGCCCTGGCCAAGCCCGGTGATGATCGCGCTTTGCGGGATGATGCCGCCGGCCACACCTTCGAACCGCAGCTCGCTCTCCCCGGTGGGCAGGCGCACCCGCCGCGTCTCGCTGATCAGCGCATAGCCATTGAGCCAGTCGAGATTGAACGCCTCGCCGGGGCCACGACTTGGGTCGCGATAGACGGTGACCGCCACTGCGTCGGGTCGCGGCGAGATGACGACCGACTGCGCCGCCGCCAGCCACGGCGTCATCATCGTCAGCAAGCCGAGGCCAAGCCGCACCGCGCGGCGCCCTAGTAGCGCGTGTCGAAGGTTGCGGAGACGTTGGCCTCGCCATTCGCGGGAACGGCCACGCGCCACAGCGCTTCGTCGGCCGATCGCCGCTCGCTCTTGAGACTCTCATCGACGATCCGCGTATCGCCCCACAGCCCCGACTGGATCAGGCTGATGGTCACGTCGCGCGGGCTGGCATTGGTCAGCCGATAGGTCATCGTCGTGCGCCAGCGGCTGCCGTCGCTGCCGATCCGCTCGCGCTTGGCGACTGTCGGCTGGACCTTGATGTCGAATGCCTGCCCGGTGACCAGGCCGAGTTCCGAGCCCATCGGCGTGTGGCCGATCGCCGATTCGCCGACGAATTGCGGGGAGCCGCGCGCGTCGCGCTGATACACCCGCACCGTGCCTGCCGGGAGGGCATCGCCAAGTCCGCCAGCCCGCGAGCTGGAAAAGCGCAATATGCTGTTGACGCTGGCCGGCTGGTCGAGCGTCCCGAGCCAGTCGTTGCGAAACTCATAGGCCCGCGCCGCCGGAGTGCCACTGACATCGAGAAAGCTGACCTGCTTGGTCTGCGCATTGGCGATCGTGGTGCGCTCGGGCAGCGGATAAAGATAGAAATCCCCAAGCCGTTCGCGGCCTGCGGTCTCGGTCCCGGCGGACCGAATGGCGCCCGGCGGCGGCGGCGGGACACCGCGATAATAAGCGTTGGAATTGGCCTGCCCGACGGCTCCGGCGACCAACAAGGTCTTGGCGTTGGCGAACGGCGTGCCGCTCGAATTGGTCAGCGTGATCCAGCCCTGGACATCCATCTTGCCGGCCGCCTCATCGAACAAAGCGACATAGTCGGCCGACCAGCCAAGCCCGGGCGTCAGATAGGTCAAAGTCACCGCTTGCCGCCCGCCGCGCGCGCGGCCTCGAGCGTGACCGACAAGGTCGGCCGGGCGCGTAAATTCTCGGGCACCTTGTCGAAGATCACCCGCGCCGGAATCCCGTCATCGCGCAGCACTTCGATGCGGCTGCCGATCTGCAGCACAACCCCGTCATTCGCGGCCAGCACGAGCGCACGCTCGCGCGTCTCGGCGCCGGTCGCGGGGTTGGTGCGGATCAGCGTGATCGTCTCGCCCACCGCTTTTGCCATCAATGCGCTGGGCGACAGCAGGTCGAAATCGAAATTCTGCTCGACGATCGAAATTCCCGCGCCGGTCAGCGATACCGTCGCCGGCCGGATCTGCGCCGAGACATCAGGAAATTCCGGGCGCGAACGCCCGGCGGGAAGGGTCAGGTCGCGGCGGTCCTGCACCAGCGCGAGATTATTATTATAGATCGTGACCGCGACATCGCCCTGGGCGTTGCGCCCGGCCGATGCGGCGCCATCCTGCGCCAGCGCCGGAGCGGCAGTGATCAGGGTCAGCCCAAGCCAGAATGATCGCATAACGCTTTCCCCATCCACTAACCTGGATACAATGTGACATTATAACCTTGGCTGTCAACGCCAACAAAAAGCCCCTCCGCCGAAGCGGAGAAGCTTGGTGATGACTCTTGATCACGCCTGGATTTTAGAATTCGAGCTGGGCGCGGATGGCGGCGGTGTCGACACCATATTTGCGCCTGTTGACCGGATCGCTCGAGGTCGGATCGACCGTCGCGGCGCGCGGCCCGCCGGTGACATCGACACGACCGTACTGGGCCATGAAGCGAAGATAATCCATGGGGTTCCAGATCAGGCTCAGCTGGTAACCGAGCTGCTTGCCGCCATTGACGTAGTACGGCGCCGCTACCGAAGTACTCGCCCCCCCGACGCGATCGTTCAAATTCACATAATCGATCCGGCCGTTGAGCTGGATCGCGCCCCAGCCACCCTTGTCGAACGGCTTGAGAACCTTGGTCCTATCCCATTTTCCGCCCTTGTAGCCGCGCGTTTCACCGGTCAGATAATAGCCGACTTCGGCATAGCCGCCTGTAAAGCTGGGATTGCCGTTGAAGAAGGTGCCGCCCCCTGCGCTGTTATTGGCGCCAAAGGTTTCGCCGGGGCGATAACCCTTGACCCACAATTTCTGGCCTTCGGCCGCGAAATGCAGGCTCTTGTGGATCAGCCCCAGCTCGACGCCCGCGCTGTCGTCGCCGTCCGCGGCAATGCGACCAGTATCGACGAAACGCTGGTCAGTGATCTGGGTGAGTGGACGGGAGCGATACTGGCCATTCTGGACGTCCCGTTGATTAGCGCGGTGGTGATAGCTGGCACCCACGTGAAGCCGCGTATCGCCGAGTGTCGGCGAAAAGGTACCGCGGACTGACGCTTCCCAACCCGTGCGGTTGAACCCGGTATCGTTGATCGGCTGGCTGAACAGGCCGGCCGACAGCGTGTAGCGATCGGCCTTGGTGTCGATATAAGCGAGCCCGATGCCCAGCCGACGGTTGTAACCGAACGCGTCGGTGAACGAAGCGCGCTCGAGCATCGAGCCAAGCCGCGAACTGGTCACGGTTTCGAGGCTCGAATAAGGATAGAAATTGCCGATCGTGACCTGAAACGGACTGTCCTTGCGCTGGTAGGTCAGGATGATGTCTTCGTAGTCGACCGTGCCTTGGGCGAAGTTGAACTCGGCCTTGTAGCCGAACCCGCCGGGCAACGTGCCTTCCGCTCCGAACACGAGCCGCCGCGCGCGGGTGTTGAACCCGAGGTTGTTATAGTTAAGCCCGCCAACAGTCCCGGTCAGCTCACGGCCATTCGGAAAACCGACATAGCCCGCGTCGAATTGCATGAAGCCCTTGGGCTTGAAACTGAAACCCGTTTCCTTGTCCTCGAACAGGGGTCCGCCCTTCCACGACGGGGTGGTCTTGACCATCGCGGCCTTGACCCCTTCAAGCGCTTCCTGGAGCGCCTCGACCTGGGCCTGGAGGAGCTCGATCCGCGCCTGGGCGTCATCGACCTGTCCGGCCTCGGCGATCGCCGCATCGGCGGTCGCATCGGACTGGTCGGGCATCGCGCTATCGTCGGCCGGCGGCGCCGGATTCTGAGCGATTGCGGTCGAGGCCCATAGCAAAGCGCTGCTGCCCAGCAGAGCGCGAATAATCAACTTGGAGTTCATTGCATTCCCTTTCCCCGCCCCCGCATTTGCGGAGGCCCTAGCGCGCCCCACCACCTGGCGAGCGCGCCCGATGTGTTGCGATTATTTCAGGTCGGCGAAGTTCAACGGCGACAGCGTCCGTGCCGCCGCCTGGCTGCGAGCGCGAACTCCGTTCGGCGCCGCGACCATGCCCGACTGGAGCAGATAGCCGCGCGGACCGAACGTGCTTTCCTTGGTGAATTCGGCGACGAACGCACGGATCGCCGGGATTGCCGCAGCATGAGCATTCTTGACGTAGATATAGAGAGGACGCGCGCCCGGATATTGGAACGAACTGATCGTCTGATAGGTCGGCGCGACCCCGTTGATCGAAATACCCTTCAGCGTGCTCGCATTCTCTTCGAGGAAGCTATAGCCGAACAGCCCGAGCGTGCCCGGATTGGCGGTGAGCTTCTGGACGATGAGGTTATCGTTCTCGCCGGCTTCGATGTAGGCGCCGTCGGTGCGGA
>JANPMU010000184.1:0-3374 GCA_031427095.1 Sphingomonas sp. | reverse complement strand
ATTGCCTAACGCGGATATCGAAGGATTCGCTCTAAAGGCGATCAACACTGCCAATAACAGCACACGGTGGCGCCAGACGAAATGAATAGCGATTAGATCGTGTTGCATTGCTTCATAGGTTGCGGTGACAGTGCACTCAATGGAGTGGAGATTACGGTGACAGTAACCGAATTTCGCGGTGCTTGCGTCCTCGCTTCGCGGCGGCCAGCGTTCGCCCGCTCTGCTCCTCCAGCCCCGCCACCCAGGCCGCGTCCCCCAGTGGCCGCCCGGTGGTCTCCGCCATGCGCAATGCGCGCGTCGCCTGTTGGTCCTCGTCCGATCCGAGGAAGGCCGCGAAATCTCCAACCCGGTCGAGCAGCGGAGCGACCTCGACAAGCTCGTCGTCGCGGCCCGCAAGGTGGGCCCGGGCGCTCGACCACGGCCAGTCCTCCGCCCGGTCGCACAGCCGAGCCCGGACCGGATTCAAGGCGACATAGCGCGCCGCATGCGTCAAATGCTCCTCGTCCATCACGACCGCGCCGTACCGGCCTTGCCACAAATGCCCGGTCCAGCGGTATCGCGCGTTGATCCGCCGCGCGTAACGGCGATGCACATTGGCAAAGGTTGCGCGCAGCCCGTCCATGTCACCCGGCACGACGATCAGGTGGACGTGGTTGGGCATCAGGCAATAGGCCCAGACGCTGGCACCGGCGGCGCGCGCGGCGTCGGCGAGCAGTTCGCGATAGGCGAGAAAATCATCGTCTTCGAAAAACGTCGTACCGCGCCGGTTGCCGCGTTGGGTGACGTGATAGGGCAGACCGGGAATGACGAGCCGGGCGAGTCGGGCCATTGGCACCTCCTTTCGTCCGAGCAGCGCGACGGTAGCGCGGCGGCATGGAGACGCCAAGCCCCGAGCGCGGTGCGCCGGTTGGAGTCGATCTCGACTTGCTCCTGCGCTAAGGCCGTAACCTCGAACTTGGCCATACTGCGGAGGACCCAGCGTGCAATTCGGTTACTGTCACCGTAATCTCGTCGCCTGCAGGATGCCGGGACGCACATTTATGCCCACGGGAACGAGGATCTTATTTGTATTTACGCGAGGGGCGGGAAAAATTGCGTACCAGCGAGCGAATTCGCGAAATGGCTGAAGAAGCGTCCAGAGTTTGACCAGGACAAGCCCATTTTTCTTTGGTCATGCAATACCGGTAAGACGGACAATGGCCTGGCATACCAGTTAGCGCGAAAGCTTCATTTAGTCGTCTACGCACCGAATCAGTATGGTTGGTTTGGTAAGAGCGGATTCGGTGGATTCTGGGGTAAGAATATTAACCCACATCCAAATAAAGCTACAAAAGACACTTCACAGCCAGGGAAACTGAAGGCGTTCATACCATGAAATCGGTGCCGCGATCATTCATCAATGCCGCGTATGCAATTGCGGTCGGCCTGTTGCTTGGATCGTGTGGACCCGACGGGGGAACTACGCTGAGTGAGAACGGGTCTGACAGCGGGGCAGTGGGAAGCGTCCAATCAACGCGCCAACGAGCCAGCGAAATCTTGACCGGCAAGGACGTCGACAGGATCGTTGAACGCACCAATAAAAGGGGCGGCCCTCTGACGAGCGAAGAGGTCGCGCAGCTCGTCACTGCAACACAACGGGGCGTTCTAAACGCCTACTTCGCTCTTTATTGGCACCATTCAACCGATGGCGATCCAGCAGAGGCAGAAAGGTGGTTCCGCGAGGGTCTGGCGAAAGGGGAGCCGAACTTGTCGGCGATTCAAGGTGAACGAGAGAAGGCTCAGGCAGAAACTGAATCGGATCCGACCAAGAAAATACAATTATTGACGAGTGCAAAGACTCATTTCGATGCATCGTTGCGTAAGGGCTCGAAACTGACGACCGCGTCGCCTGAGACAATTCGAGAGGACCTCGCGGATGTCGAGCGCCTTTTGAGTGAGGGACGATGAGATGCAGTCTACTCGCTGATTGACCGACAGGGCTCAATGTGATGTCTACAATCGGGACGAACCGTAGAATTACCGTGACAGTTTAAGAAATTCCCAATTCCTTGGCCACTTCGCGCGGCTTGGAATTACCGAAATTCCGGGGACACAATATTCAATTCCGGGGACGCAATATTAATTAGGTTCGCCCCTCGCCTTCAGTCCGCGCCGTTGCGGGGCGAGTGGTCGGTCGAGCGCAGCTTCCTGCTGTGCCACCCACTCGACCGCATTACGGTGACAGTTCACTTATTACCCGGACCAAACACCTGATCACCGCCCCCCCGAAAAATCCTGTCCTACAGCCCCCTCATAAGCGCATAGACTGGTCGATGCGCAATCCGCCGATCCGATTCTCGCTTACCCTCTTCGCCACCCCCGCCCGATCCCTCGCGCGCGTGAGTAGTGCGACTTTAGCGACTTTAGCGGCCCGAATTGCGGGGACAGTGCACTCAATTCCAGTGCCAACGCGGTGGACAGCCGTCGGCGCGCCCGCGCTCGAATATAATGCCTGTTCGCCTTCTCTCCACCGTGCAAGGATAGCGATCGCACCGCTCCGACGGCGGCAGCTCGCAAAGGATCAAGCGTGGCATCTATGCAGAAAGAGCAACCGACCCTCTATGCCCGTTATCTGGTCGGGCTGATGATGCTGGTGTCGATCATCGCTTATTCGGACCGGCTCATTCTCGGCTTCCTGATCGATCCGATCAAGGCCGACCTGGGACTGACCGACACGCAGGCGGGGTTGCTGACGGGACTCGCTTTCTCGCTCTTTTACGCAATCATGGGAATACCGCTCGGGCGAGCGGTTGATCGCTTCCCGCGCAACGCGGTCCTCGCAGGCTGCATTGCCATATGGTCGCTCGCCACCGCGCTGTGCGGGCTGGCGACCGGCGTCGTTTCGCTGTTTCTTGCGCGGAGCGGCATCGGCGCCGGGGAGGCAGCGATGAATCCCTCGGCGATATCGCTGATCGGTGATCATTATCCGCGTTCGCGGGTCGTCGGCGCGCTCGCGATCTACAGCATCGGGATTGTCGCGGGCGGCGGGCTTGCTATCATCCTCGGCGGGCAACTGGTTGCTTATCTGAACTCGCTCGGACGAATCGACGTTTTCGGGTTCGATAATGTTCCGGCGTGGCGCCTTGTATTTATCGCCATGGGCGCTCCGGGGTTGGTCGCCGCTTTACTCGTGTATTTCACTGTCAAGGACCGGGGCCGAACCTACCGCCGTTCTGACGAAGTCCGCGCAAACCCACAATCGACCCCCGACGTGCTGGTCTATTTCAAGGCCAACCGGCGCGTCTATGCGCTGCTCTACGGGGGCCTGGTCGCTTACGGCTTCTATAATTTTTCGGTACTGAGCTGGTATCCGGCAATGTTCGGGCGCACATTCG
>JANPMU010000183.1:0-3328 GCA_031427095.1 Sphingomonas sp. | reverse complement strand
GCGGTCGGCGCCTGGACGTGCGCGTCGGGTAGCCAGGTATGGACCGGCCACATCGGCATCTTGACCGCAAAGCTGGCGAAAAAAGCGAGCCACAGCCAGGATTGCAGCCCCGGCGCGAAATCATGGGCCATCAGGGCCGGGATCGAACTTGTGCCCGCTTCGCCGATCATCACCAGCATCGCGATCAGCATCAGCACCGAGCCGAACAAGGTGTAGAGGAAGAATTTGTAGCTCGCCTTGATCCGCTCGGCGCCGCCCCAGATGCCGATGATCAGATACATCGGGATCAGGCCACCTTCGAAGAAGATGTAGAACAGCAGCAGATCCTGGGCCATGAACACGCCGAGCATCAGCGCCTCCATGAGCAGGAAGGCGGCCATATATTCGGGCACGCGTTTCTCGATCGCGCGCCACGACGCGCCGATGCAGATCGGCATCAGGAACAGGCTGAGCATGATCAGCATCAGCGCAATTCCGTCGATCCCGAGCGCCCAGGACGGGCTGATCCCCGCACCCAGCGTCTCGACAAACTGCCATTGCGCGCCCGCCGGGTCGTAGGCGCCCCACAGCCAGATGCCGAGCGCGAAATCGACCAGGGTGGCGGCAAGCGCGATCCAGCGCGCGGCGTCGGCCTTGACCAGCAGGCAGGCGACCGCCGCGAACAGCGGGATCGCGATGAGCAGCGAGAGGATCGGGAGACCGCTCATCGCGCCATGACCCAGGTGGTCAGGGCGACCAGCCCGAGCATCATCACCAGCGCATAGCTATACAGATAGCCCGACTGCAGCCGCGTCGTGACCCGGTTGCCGAGCCCGACCACGACCGCGGCGCCGTGCGGGCCGAAACGGTCGATGGTCTGCTCGTCACCGCGATGCCACAGCAAGCGGCCGAGCCACATCGCGGGGCGGACGAGGATCGCCGCGTACAGCTCATCGAAATACCATTTGTGCGCGAGGAATTTGTGCAGTCCGCCGAACTGCGCGACGAACTTCGCCGGGATCCCCGGCGAGCGGATGTAGCTGTTGTAAGCGATCGCCAGGCCAATGAGCATCACCGCCAGCGGGGTCAATTTGACCCACAAAGGCACCTCGTGCGCGGCATGGGCGAGGTGCTCGCTGAACGCGAGGCTGCCGCGCCAGAACTCCGCCCCGGCCTCGGCCGAGACGAAGGCATGCTCAAACGCGAAACCCGAGAAAATCGCGCCAAACGACAGCAAGGCGAGCGGCCCGAGCATCGACCACGGGCTTTCGTGCGGATGATAGCCCGCTGTGCCCGCGATCGCCGCGACCGGATGGTCGTGCGCGCTGTCATGATCCGACGCGGTTTCGGCTTCATCCTCATGATCCCCATGGACCGCGTGCTGGATATGCTCCGACGCAGCCCAGCGCGGCGTGCCGTAGAAGGTCAGAAAGATCAGCCGCCACGAGTAGAAACTGGTCAGCAAGGCCGCGAGCGCGCCGATGAAAAAGGCGATCCCGCCGTGGGTCGTGCCGCTGGCGAAGGTCGCCTCGAGGATTGAATCCTTCGAATAGAATCCCGCGAAGCCGAACACTCCCATGATCCCGACCCCGGTGATCGCCAGCGTCCCCGCGACCATCGCCCAGAAGGTCAGCGGAATATGTTTCCGCAAGCCGCCATAGAAGCGCATGTCCTGCTCATGGTGCATCGCGTGGATCACGCTGCCCGCGCCGAGGAACAACAAGGCCTTGAAGAAGGCGTGGGTGAACAGATGGAACATCGACGCGCCATAGGCCCCGACGCCGGCGGCGAAGAACATGTAACCGAGCTGTGAGCAGGTCGAATAAGCGATCACCCGCTTGATGTCGTTCTGGACCGTCGCGACGGTCGCGGCGAAAATCGCGGTCGCGGCGCCGACATAGGTTACTGTCGCCATCGCGGTGGCCGAGACTTCGAACATCGGCGACAGGCGGCAGACCATGAACACCCCGGCGGTGACCATCGTCGCGGCGTGGATCAAAGCGCTGACCGGGGTTGGCCCCTCCATCGCATCGGGCAGCCAGGTGTGGAGGCCAAGCTGGGCCGACTTGCCCATCGCCCCGACGAACAGCAGCAGGCACAGCAAGGTCATCGTGTCGACGGTCATCCCGGCGAAACCGATCGTCGATCCGGCCATGCTCGGGGAGGCGGCGAGGATCGCCGGGATCGAGACAGTGCCGAACACGAGGAAGGTGCCGAAGATGCCGAGGCTGAAGCCAAAGTCGCCGACGCGGTTGACGACGAACGCCTTCAAGGCGGCGGCGTTGGCCGAGGGCTTGTGATACCAGAAACCGATCAGCAGGTACGACGCGAGCCCGACCCCTTCCCAGCCGAAGAACATCTGCACCAGATTGTCGGCGGTGACGAGCATCAGCATGGCGAAGGTGAACAACGACAGATAAGCGAAAAAGCGCGGCTGGCTGGGGTCTTCGGCCATATAGCCCCAGCTGTAGATATGGACGACGCTGGAAACGGTGGTGACGACCACCAGCATCACGGCGGTCAGCGCGTCGAGGCGCAGCGACCAGTCGACGACGAGATCGCCCGAACGGATCCACTCGAACAGCGGAACGACCTGGGTCTGGCCGTCGCCCGCGACGAACGCCAGGAAGATCGGCCAGCTCAACAGCGCCGAGATGACCAGGGCGCCGGTGGTGATGATCTTGGCCGGGCCATTGCCAATGAGGCGCCCGCCGAGCCCGGCGACGATCGCCGCGAGCAGCGGCAGGAAGACGATGAGGGTGAGGGTCATGCTAGATCCTCCCCATGCTGCGCATAGGGAGGATTTGGACGTAAAATAGCATCAGCCGCGCATCCGGTTGGCGTCGTCGACCGCGATCGAGCCGCGGCGGCGGAAGAAGATGACGAGGATCGCGAGCCCGATCGCGGCTTCGGCGGCGGCAACCGTCAGCACGAACATCGCCATCACCTGCCCCTGGAGATCGCCCAGATAGGCCGAGAAAGCGACGAAATTGATGTTCACCGCGAGCAGGATCAATTCGATCGCCATCAGCATCAAAATGACATTGCGGCGGTTGAGGAAGATGCCGAGCACGCCGATCACGAACAGGATCGCGGCGACGGTGAGATAATGCACCAGCCCGATCATAATTTGACCCCCTCGCCCGACGCCGGGTTCATATTCTTGACCGCGTCCTGCGGGCGGCGCGCGATCTGACGGCTGACATTCTGCCCGCGCGAGTCGCCGCGGCTGCGGTGGGTCAGCACGATCGCGCCGATCATCGCGACGAGCAGGATCAGCCCGGCGATTTCGAACGGGAACAGGAAGCGGGTGTAGAGCATATTGCCCAGAGCGACGATGTTGGGCTCG
>JANPMU010000182.1:0-3912 GCA_031427095.1 Sphingomonas sp. | reverse complement strand
ATGGCACGCATCTGGTAGTCCTCATCGAAGCCCCACACTTTTCCAACCTTGTCGGCCACCGCGTCACCGAACATGATCCGGATGTTCTCCTGCATGTTCCGAAAGCCTGTCGCGAGCACAACGACGTCGCAGGGCACGGTGATACCGTCCTTCATACGCAATCCATCGGCAACGAACTTGTCGCTATCCTCGGCCTGGACGATGTCGATCGTGCCGTTGGCGATGTACGCCGAACACCCCACGTCGATGTAATAACCGCCCTCGCCGCGCATATATATCATCTGGAAGCCGGTATCGTCGCTGCCGAAATAGGTCTTGAAGCCGCGCGCATTCAGATTGGCTAGCAGCTTCTCATCCATGCCGGCGGCCTTGCGCGTGATCCAGCGGTAGGATTCCTTGAGCAGCGGGTACGGAATGGCCGCCGCCGTCAGATCGACGTCCTCGGTCGGTCGTCCATCACCGTAGACGGCGTAGATCATCGCAGCGCCGGGCTTGAGGCTGATTACGCAGGTCGGCCCGCGCTGCAGCATGGCAACCGATTTTGCGCCCTTGACCACGAGGTCCTGCGCGATGTCATGGCCACTGTTGCCCGTTCCCACAACCAAAGCGGTCTTGCCTGCGTACAGCGCGCCGCCCTCGAACTCGCTGGAATGCACCACCTCGCCCTTGAAGTCGGCGAGGCCGGGAAGCTGGGCGCGGTGCGGTATGCTGCCGCTTACGCCGCTTGCCACAACGATGTGGCGGCACCGCTTCTGCACGACCGAACCATCGGCAAGCCGCAGGTCTACCGTCCATTCGCGATCGGAATCGGAATAGGACGCGCCACACATCTCAGTTGAGATCCAGACGTCCAGCTCCATGCTCTCGGCATAGAATTCCAGCCAAAACGCCAACTGGTCCTTCGACAGCCATACGGGCCAGGTCTTCGGGAACGGGAGGTAGGGCAGGTGGTTCGCCATGATCTCGTTGTGCAGCGTCAGCGAATGATAACGGTTGCGCCATATATCCCCCACGCGCGGCTGCTTTTCGACCACGAGCGTATCGACGCCGAGCTGACGCAGCCGTGCCGCCGCAATCAAACCCGCGTGCCCAGCGCCGATGACGATCACTTCGGGATCGCGGTCGGCGAAGGTACGACGCTCCTCGCGATCCTCCAGCCAGTTCCGACCGAGCGCGTTCATCGCATAGGCGTCGCCCGTGGGACGGAGTTTGTCGATTTGCTCCTCGAAGCCGTGTAGCCCCTGGAGCGCGGTGAGCAATATCCACGCCGCCGGACCCTGGTCGGTGAACACCAAGCGGACGAACGCCGTGACCTGCCCGACATTGGTTTCGAACTCGAAATAGCCCTCAACAACCTGCTGGCGAGACCGTCGGGCCAGCGCAGGCGCACCGCGAGATGCGGCCGGGCGAATGTTGCGCAGCCCCATCGGACCGAGCGTGCGGGACAAAGCGCCGGCGATTTCCTCACGGCCCGAAAACACCTTGTGCTCCCAGGTCAGGGCCAGAAGATCCTTCCAATAGCCCTCGCTGGCGAAAAGCCGTGCGGCCCCGGCTGCGTCGCTGCTTTCGAGACAGATCGAGAATGCGCTCAGCCACTGCGAGAACACGGCTGCGGGATCGGGCTTCGCGAGAGCTTCTACGTGGTCCATCAAGCCATTCCCTCTGGCAGCGTTCCTTTCGCAAGGCGCCCGACTGTCTGAAAGATTCGAATTTCAATGTCAACGAAGATGTTGAACTTCAGTGTGCGGCGGATAGGGCGTTGTTGGCGATGGGTTGGTTTTGCGGTGTGGCCGTTATTGGTGCGCAGCAATCATTCCATCGAATTTGAAAGCCTTTCCACGGCAGCGATGTAATCTTCCATGAACTCTCGAACGGTTTCGCGAGTGGACGACGTCGTGTTCATCATCCCCACGCCCTGGCCGACAAAATAACTCGCCAGCTCCTTTGCGCCGTGGTGGCCACCGTTCGCGAGCTTGATAACTTTGCTCATCGCGGTGTCCGACACGAACGACTGCATCGGCATCGGCAGGGGTTTGGGAGCACCTTCGGCTTCCCAGGCATCTGTCCAGTCGGAACGCAGTTGGCGGCAGAACTTACCGGTGCGCGATTTCGAGCGAATCGTATCGCCCGCCGTCGCGGCCAGCATTTTCTCCTTCACCACCGGGCTGGTCTCGGCCTCCGGCGTGGTCAGCCACACTGAACCGGTCCACGCGCCCGCCGCACCCATCGCAACGGCAGCAGCCATTTGATCGCCAGTAACGATGCCGCCGGCCGCCAGCACGGGCGTCTCGATCCCTGCGGCGCGCAAAGCTCGAACGACGGTCGGCACCAGCACCATCGTACCGATGTCTCCGCAATGCCCGCCGGCTTCCGTGCCGACCGCGATAATGATGTCCACGCCGGCCTCGGCCTGCCGAAGCGCATGCTTAACGGAGCCGACTAATGCTGCAACGGGAATGTTCGCTGCCTTGCTGCGCGCGAGCATATAAGCAGGCGGCGTACCCAGCGCGTTCGCGATCAGCCTGATCGGATGCGCCAACGCCACGTCGAGGAGGCTTTGTGCGCCGTCGTCGTGAATGTTGCGGCCGATTTTTGAGCCGCGCGCGAAGCGATCGTCTGTCAGGTCGCTGGTGTCGATGCCGTGGCTTTCCAGGATAGCGCGCGCGAAGGCTTTGTGCTCCTCGGGAACGGACATCGCGACCTCAGTCGACGACACCGACTTGCCCTTGCCCTCATAATTATTGGGGACGATGAAATCGACGCCGTAAGGCTTGCCATCGACATGGGCGTCGATCCACTTGAGTTCCGCCTCGAACGCTTCCGGCGACCGCATATCGACGGCACCGAATACGCCCATGCCACCCGCCTTCGACACTTCGACGACAACGTCGCGACAGTGTGAAAACGCGAGAAGCGGAAACTCAATGCCCAGCATGTCACAGATTGGGTTCTTCAAGAAGGCCTCCAGAGCGCGACGCGCATAACAAACAAATTACTCGTCCGTACCGCAAAAGGCAACGCTGATGTTGACGTTCAATAACGCTTATTGCTGCCCTGCTTGCAGTCGTACCATCAATACGTCCGCCTCGGCGTATAAAGTCTCGCCGTCATGTAACGTGATATTCAAAAAGCTCTTCCGCCCTTCCTCGCGATCGTTGCGTGCTATAATTGTGAGGTCAGTGTCGATCGGCGTCGGTTTACGAAAGTTTGTACGAAGATAAGCTGTACGCGCGATGCCCTTATCCCCGACTTGCGCCAAACGACCGGCCATCTCATCGAAGATTAACGTGATCACGCCGCCATGGACCACGCCGTTACGGCCGAGGAAGAACCGATCGAAGCGTACACGCGCCTCCAGGACGTCGCTTGTGCAGCGCGTGAAGCTTAGTGCTGGCCACGTCGCCTGTCCCCGTCCCACGAGATCCGGACGGCGGGCATAAACCTGGTCCGCCTCGCCAACTTGCATCGTCTGGAGCCGCGACGACCATGACTCGAGATCGGTCGTCAGCCGAGAAATGGCGGCCAGGTCCGGGCGTGCGCCCGCGACCGACGCGAGGAAATGGCGCAATGCGACGATCATTTCGCCATACTGGCGGCCGCCATGCGTCGACGAAGGGCCGTGCCATGCACTCAGGGGAACGTCATCAACCAAGACCACCTCCATTTCAAACCACTATAGAAGGACAGCCGAATATCGGACAGCTGCTTCACTCCGGACGCGTGTCATCCATCTTCGTCGGGAAACGGGTTCGGCACCTTGAAGTGGTCGACGAGCATATTGGTGATCGTTGGCGCATATTTGTCGAGCGCGTCGAGCGTCCAGTCGCCATCGCGGAACAGGCTCGCCCCGAACGTCGGCGGGGTGAGGAGCGCCACCTCATCGCCACCCACGAAAAAATCCTGGCCGTTGAT
>JANPMU010000181.1:0-7274 GCA_031427095.1 Sphingomonas sp. | reverse complement strand
TTCGACGATGTCCGCTGGGTCGAGGACTGGACCCTGAATGGCCCGATCCTCGATTCGATCAGTTTCGTCAGCGGCCTTCCTGGCGGCAAGACCCTGGTTCGCCAAAGCCGCCGCGACGACCGCCAGGTGCCCGCGTTCCGTTCGGACATGACCGCGCCCGAGATCGCATCGATGATCGAAAGCCTGTACCGGGTCCGCGCCGGGACGCTCGATTTCCGCACAATTTCGCTCGCCCCGCGCTTATTCCTCGGCGCCAATGGATTCGTGCTCGATTATGAGCATCTCGATAGTGACGAGCTTCGCAGGCGCGGTCGGGCGGTCGGTGCAGTGGTCGAAGGGCGTCTTTATCTGATCCTGCTCGATGCCGCGCGGTCGCATTATTTCGACGCCGCGCTGCCCGATTATGAAGCCATCGTCGCTTCCGCCCGGCGGCACTAGGAGCGGTCAGGCACGACCGCGCCCGGCCCGCTGCCACACCGGATCGGGCTTAAGCGGCGGCTCGGGCTCGCCAGGCAGCGGCGGCGGTTCGAGCGGGGGACTGCTCGCCATCCTGTTCAACCGATCGGTGAGGTCGGGGTCGTCGGGGCCTCGGTTCCGGGGCTCGACGGCGCGGGTATGTCGATATTGGGAATCGGCGGGCTGACTTCGGGGGGAGCGGTGCTCGGCGCGGGAGTGGGGTTGGTGGCGGGGCCCGGGTCGGGACTGGTCGGCCGCTCGGGGACGGGCGGGAGTTCGGGAATCGTGGACACGGCATGTCTCCTTTGCCGGTTTGAACGCGCGGACCATCGGTGTGGTTGCTCGGCTCGGCTTGCGCGGCTTGCCCCGGCGCTCATCCTTGCTATAGGCCGCGCACCTTGAAGCGTCCGCGCGGGCGTGGCGGAATTGGTAGACGCGCTTGGTTTAGGTCCAAGTATCGCAAGATGTGGGGGTTCGAGTCCCTTCGCCCGCACCATTCCTCGCCTGTCACGCGGACGAGCCTTATTCACGACCGGGAATGAAGAACAGATCATGAAAACCGTCGAGACGGAAAACGCAGGCCTCAAGCGGGCCTACACGCTGACCATCGCCGCCAAGGATATTGACGCGCGGGTCGACCAGGAAATCAAGCGCATCGCGCCGACCGTGCGCATGCCCGGTTTTCGCCCCGGCAAGGTTCCCCCCAACCTGATCCGCAAGATGCACGGCGACGCGTTGCAGCGCGATGCGCTGTCCGGCGCGGTCCAGGACGGGGTGCAGCAGCTCCTTGCCGACAAGAAATTGCGTCCGGCGATGCAGCCCGAGGTTGAGCTGGACGATCAATATGAGCCGGGTAAGGACGCCGAAGTCCAGGTCCGCCTCGAAGCGCTGCCCGACGTGCCCAAGCCCAAGATCGACGGCTTGAGTCTCGAGCGGCTGACGGTCGAGGCCGACGATGCCGCACTCGACGCGCAGCTCCAGCAGCTCGCCAGCTCGCAAAAGAAATGGTCGAGCGCAGCCAAGGGCCACAAGGCCGTGCTTGGCGATACCGTGGTGATCGACTTTGTCGGGACAATCGACGCGGTCGCGTTCGATGGCGGCACCGGCGAGGACATGTCGGTCGAGCTTGGCTCGGGCAGCCTGATCCCCGGGTTCGAAGACGGCCTGTCAGGCGCCAAGGTCGGCGACAAGCGCGATGTCGCGGTGACCTTCCCCACCGATTACCAGGCTGCCAATCTGAAGGGCAAGCCGGCCAATTTCGCGGTCACCGTCAAGGATGTGAAGACCGCCGGCAAAGCGATGATCGACGAGGATTTTGCCAAATCATTGGGCCTCAACGATCTCGACCAGTTGAAGACCCTGCTGCGCGACCAGCAGCAGCAGGAATTGAACGGGCTGACCCGCACCCACATGAAGCGCCGCTTGCTCGACCAGCTCGCCAGTGAGCATGATTTCGCGGTCCCGGTATCGATGGTCGAGGCCGAATATCAGAATATCATGGCCCAGCTCCGTCACGAGGCGACGCATGAGGCCGACAGTGTCGCCGCGCTGGCCGAGATCGACGGCGATGCCGATGATTATCGCGGCATCGCCGAGCGCCGGGTCCGTCTCGGGCTGTTGCTGTCCGAAATCGGCCAGACCAACGGGATCGACATCAGCCAGGCCGAAATGAACCGGCTGATCGGCCAGGCCGCGTCGCAATATCCGCCCAAGGATCGCGATCGCTTCATTCAATATGTCCAGTCCGAGCCGATGGCCGCCGCCCAGCTTCGCGCGCCTTTATATGAGGACAAGGTCGTCGACTTCCTCTTCGCCAAGGCCGAAGTGACCGAACGCGCCGTGTCGCGCGAGGAAATCGAAGCCGATCTCGAAAGCGAAGAGGGTCACGTCCACGGCCCGAACTGCGGACACGATCATCCCGCCGTCAAGCCTGCCTCGGGCAAAGCCGAGGGGCCGACGAAGAAGGCCAAGCTCGCCGCGAGCAAGGCCGCCAAGCCTGCCCCGAGCAAAGTCGAACGGCCGAAGCCCGCTGAGCCGGTCAAGGGTTCGGTCGCGCCGACGTCCAGGTCAGCCAAGCCGAAGCCCGCCGAACCGGTTAAGAAGGCCGCGACCAAGGCTGCACCGTCGAAAGCCGCTGCTCCGGTGAACGCTGCTCCGGCCAAGCCCGCCGCAGCGAAGGCCAGGAAGGCCAAATAAGCAATGGCCGGGGGGCGGAGTGACGTGCGGGTGGCGGTCTTGCTGCCCTGCTATAACGAGGAAGCGGCGGTCGCGGCGACCGTCGCCGCCTTCCGCGCCGCGCTCCCCGACGCCACCATCTACGTTTACGACAACAACAGCGCCGATCGGACGGTCGCGCTGGCCCGCGAAGCCGGCGCGACCGTGCGGACCGAACGCCAGCAGGGTAAGGGCCATGTCGTCCGGCGGATGTTCGCCGACGTCGATGCCGACATCTATGTCATGGCTGACGGCGATTTGACCTATGACGCCACGGCGGCACCGGCGATGGTCGCGCTGCTGCGCGATGAGCAACTCGACATGGTCGTCGGTGCCCGTCGCCACGAGGCGCTGGATGCCTATCGCGGTGGCCATGTGCTGGGCAATCGCCTCTTCACCGGGCTCCTCGCCGGTCTGTTCGGACGCAGCTTCAGCGATATCTTCTCGGGCTATCGGGTGTTCTCGCGGCGCTTCGCCAAGAGCTTCCCGGTGCTGTCGTCGGGGTTCGAGATCGAGACCGAGATGAGCGTCCACGCGCTCGAATTGCGCATGCCGGTCGGCGAGATCGTGACCGCTTACGCCGCCCGCCCCGAAGGCTCGGAATCCAAGCTGTCGACCTATCGCGACGGCTGGCGGATCCTGAAGACGATCGCGGTGCTTTACCGGATCGAGCGGCCGGTCCTGTTCTTCGGCGGGATCGCATTGCTGCTGCTGATCGCCGCGATCGCGCTGTCGGTCCCGCTCGTGCTGACCTATCTCGACACCGGGCTGGTTCCGCGCGTTCCGACGGCGATCCTCGTCACCGGGATCGTCATCATCGCGGTGCTGAGCTTTTTTGCCGGCCTGATCCTCGATACCGTCACCCGCGGCCGCCGCGAAATGCGGCGGCTGGCGTATCTCGCCGTGCCGGGGCCAGGAAACTGACCGGCACGGCACAAGGGCACGCTTGAACCTGTCGTGCTTTGCCCCGATGTAGGCGCTCGAAACTCATTTCAACGAAGGACCAGGAACGCCCATGGATCATCAGGACATCATTGCCGGGCTCGTTCCGATCGTCATCGAGCAGTCGAATCGCGGCGAACGCAGCTTCGACATTTTCTCGCGCCTCCTGCGCGAGCGAATCATCTTCGTCACCGGCCCGGTCGAGGATTATATGGCCTCGCTGATCACCGCCCAGCTTCTGTTTCTCGAAAGCGAGAATCCGAAGAAGGACATTTTCATGTACATTAATTCGCCCGGCGGCGTGGTCACCGCCGGCCTCGCGATCCACGACACGATGCAGTATATCCGGCCGCGCATCGGCACGGTCTGCATCGGCCAGGCCGCGTCGATGGGCAGCTTCCTGCTCGCGGCGGGTGAACCCGGGATGCGGGTCGCGCTGACCAACAGCCGAATCATGGTCCACCAGCCGTCGGGCGGGGCGCAGGGGATGGCGTCGGACATCGAGATCCAGGCGCGCGAGATCCTCCGCATGCGCCAGCGATTGAACGAGCTTTACGCCAAATATACCGGCAAGAAGATCGAGGAGATCGAACTGGCGATGGACCGCGACAAATTCCTCGAAGCCGACGAGGCCAAGGAATTCGGGATCATCGACGAAGTCTTCGACAAGCGCCCCGATAATGTCTCGGGCGACACCAATGCGGCGGCGGACATCACCCCGGCTTGATCGAGAACGAGCACGAGACATTATCTATCCGCCGTCTTTTGCAGCGCCCGCGACTATGTCTGCGCGCGCATGGAATATGATACCGATGCCGCATCGACGGCGACTCGGTGCTTGTCGCCCGCATCCTTCACGTAGCTGCGGGTCCGGAGAGCAGCTTGCCCTGACACGCACCCTTGCACCCCTCGCCACGCCGCTCCATATTCGCAGGTCAGTGATAGGGCGGGGGAGCGTGTTAACTCCCTGAGAGTTTGATTGTGCGATAAAGCGGGCTAGCATGAGTCCCGAAGGGCTGTGCGCGCCCTGGTCGAATAGGATGGACATGACGAAACTGACTGGTGGCGACAGCAAGAGCACCCTTTATTGCTCGTTCTGCGGGAAATCGCAGCACGAGGTGAGGAAGCTCATCGCCGGGCCGACGGTGTTCATCTGCGATGAATGCGTCGAGCTGTGCAACGACATCATCCGCGAGGAAACGAAATCCTCGCTGGTCAAGACCCGCGATGGCGTTCCGACCCCGGCCGAGATCTGCAAGGTGCTCGACGATTATGTCATCGGCCAGACTCGCGCCAAGCGCGTATTGTCGGTCGCGGTGCACAATCATTACAAGCGCCTCAATCACGGCAACAAGAGCGGCACCGAGGTCGAGCTGGCCAAGTCGAACATCCTGTTGGTCGGACCGACGGGGTGCGGCAAGACCCTGCTCGCGCAGACCCTTGCCCGCATCCTCGACGTGCCGTTCACGATGGCCGACGCAACCACCCTGACCGAGGCCGGCTATGTCGGCGAGGATGTCGAGAACATCATCCTGAAATTGCTTCAGGCATCGGATTACAATGTCGAGAAGGCCCAGCGCGGGATCGTTTACATCGACGAGATCGACAAGATCAGCCGCAAGTCGGACAATCCCTCGATTACGCGAGACGTGTCGGGCGAGGGGGTCCAGCAGGCGCTGTTAAAGCTGATGGAGGGCACCACCGCTTCGGTTCCGCCGCAGGGCGGGCGCAAGCATCCGCAGCAGGAATTTCTGCAGGTCGACACGACCAACATCTTGTTCATCTGCGGCGGCGCTTTCTCGGGCCTCGAAAAGATCATCGCCGACCGCATGCAGGGCAAGTCGATCGGCTTTGGCGCGGTCGTTGCCGCGCCCGACGAACGCCGCACCGGCGAAGTGCTGCGCTTCTGCGAGCCCGAAGATTTGTTGAAGTTCGGGCTGATCCCCGAATTCATCGGCCGCTTGCCGGTCATCGCCACCCTGGAGGATCTCGACGAGGCGGCTTTGATCAAGATTCTGGTCGAGCCCAAGAATGCCCTGATCAAGCAATATCAGAAATTGTTCGACATGGAGGAGGTCGAACTGGCCTTTGCTGAGGAAGCGCTCGGCGCGATCGCGAGGCGCGCGATCGATCGCAAGACCGGCGCGCGCGGGCTGCGCTCGATCCTTGAAGGCATATTGCTCGACACGATGTTCGACCTGCCGTCGATGGACGGGGTTGGCGAGGTCCATGTCGACAAGGATGTGGTCGAAGGCCGCAAGGAACCGGTCCGGGTTTACGCCAAGAAGGAAAAGACCGGCGACGCGGCCTAGTCGGCCGGCTTCGGCCGCTTCCGTGCCCGAGCTTCGCGACAGCTATCTCAAGTGGCTGCCGGCGGCACTGCTTGAGCCGCGCCGTGCCTGGCTGGCGATTCCCACCGGCTGGGCATGCGCCTTTTTCCCCAGTCTCGCATTGTCGTGGCTGACCGCGCAATTTCTACCCCACGCCGCGCGTCCCGAATTCGACATGAGCGGCGGGATGGCGTTATTCCTGCTGGTTCTGTTCGCGCCATTGACCGAAACGCTGATCATGGCGGTGGTCCTCCAGGCGCTGCTGCGCTTCATGACGCCGTCGACCGCGATTCTGCTCAGCGCAGCGGGGTGGGGGCTGGCCCACTCGAGTCAGGCGCTCGCCTGGGGTCTGGTGATCTGGTGGCCGTTCCTGATCTTCTCGACCCTGTTCGTCGTCTGGCGGCAGCGCGGTTTCTGGGTCGGAGTGCTCGTCGCGGCGAGCGCTCACGCGCTGCAAAACCTTGGGCCGGCGCTGATCATCGCGACATCCGCCTAGATTAAGCGCGCGGCCTTCCCCATATGCGAGTCGAACGGCGCGCATGGCGCTGACGGAGCTATCGCACCTTGACCAAGACCCTGCCGATCCTTCCGCTGCGCGACATTGTTGTGTTCCCGCAGCGCATCGTCCCGTTGTTCGTCGGTCGCGAGAAATCGGTCGCGGCGCTGGAAGCGGCGATGGCCGACGACAAGGAATTATTCCTCGTCGCCCAGCTCGATCCGAGCGAGGATGATCCCGACCGCGATGCGCTCTACGACCTTGGCGTCATCGCCACCGCGATGCAGCTGTTGAAGCTCCCCGACGGCACCGTTCGCGTGCTGGTCGAGGGCGGGCGCCGCGCCCGGCTGGTCCGTCTGATCGAGGCCGACGGGCACATGACCGCCGAGGTCGAGGATGTCGAGGACGTGCCGTCGGATGGGGTGGAAACACAGGCGCTGATGCGCTCGGTGATCGAACAATTCGACAATTATGCCAAATTGAACAGGCGGCTTCCCGCCGAAACCACGATCCAGCTCGGCGAGATCGACGATGCGTCCTTGCTTGCCGATGCGGTCGCGTCGAACCTGTCGATCAAGGTCGCCGACAAGCAGGCCTTGCTCGGTGAATTGAATCCCGCGCGCCGGCTTGAAATGGTGTTCGCCTTCATGGAGGGCGAGCTCGGCGTGCTCCAGGTCGAGAAAAAGATCCGCGGGCGGGTCAAGCGCCAGATGGAGAAGACCCAGCGCGAATATTATCTCAACGAGCAGTTGAAGGCGATCCAGCGCGAATTGGGTAACGAGAGCGAGGATGGCGGCGACGAGCTCGCCGAACTCGCGCAGATGATTCGCAAGACA
>JANPMU010000180.1:0-9410 GCA_031427095.1 Sphingomonas sp. | reverse complement strand
GGTGCCGTACCAGCGCAGCAATCCATAAAGTCGCTGTATTTGGGCCTTCGGGCGTCTGGACCCCGGCCTTCGCCGGGGAACGGGGAGATCACAGCCAGCGCTGGGCGCGATACCATTGCGCGGTGTCGGCGAGGCCTTGATCGGTGTCGATCCGGGCGGCCCACAGATCCGGCGGCGCGGCCCGAAGCGGCGACACGACCCAGTCGGGGTGGCAGAAATAAGCGGCGCGGTCGCGGGTCAGCCTGGCGCCGCCGCGGCGGACCAACATGTCGAGCGCGGCACCCGCGACGAGCATGGCCCTGGGGACCGGAAGGGCGATCGGGGTACGGCCGACCGCCCGGCCGAGGAGGGCGGCGAACTCGCGGTGGCTGTATCCGCCGGGATGGCCGTCGTCGGGCTCCACGGTGATGCTGCCGGGGGCGTCGGTGGCAGCAAGAGCGAGGAGCAGTCTGGCCAGATCGTCGGCGTGGATCAGCGACAGGCGACCGGCGGGAGGAAGCGCGATCAGGCCGCGCCGCGCCATCCGGAACAGGTCGAGCATCTCGCGGTCGCCGGGGCCGTAGACCGCAGGCGGACGGACGATCGCGAAGGGGATTCCCGATCGCCCGACCAGCGCTTCGGAGCGGGCTTTCGAGGCGCCGTAGAGCGACAGGCCCGGTTCGCGCGCGGCCAAGGAAGAGACGTGGACGAAGCGACCCGCATTGGCCGATCCTGCCGCGGCGAGGATCGCGGCAGTGCCGGTGACATTGCCCGCCTCGAAGCCCGCCGCAGCGGGGGCGTTGATCACCCCGGCGACGTGGATGATGGCGTCGGCTCCGGCGACGAGGGCGGCGAGCGCGGTTTCGTCCTCGAGCGACCCGGCAACCCATTCGACCCCGTCGCGGGGTGGCAGCGGGCGGCGGGTGAGGGCGCGAACCTTGTGCCCCGCCGATAGCGCAGCGTCGAGCAGCCGGGCGCCGACAAAGCCGGTCGCTCCGGTGATCGCCAGCGTCATAGCGGCGACCAGGAGCGCTCCTCCAAAGCCTCGTCGGCCGGCCGCGATTCGTCGGGAGCGGCGCCGAGCAATTCGACGATCCCGTCGAGCAACGGTTCGACCCCGTCCCCGGTCGCTGCGGAGACGATCATCGGGACGCTGCCCGAGGCTTTTTTGAGCTTGGCCGCGAGCTTGGCGAGTTGCTTGGCGTCGAGCAGATCGGAGCGGCTCAGCGCGACCACTTCGAGCGTGTCCTCGAGCCCCGCGCCATAGGCATCCAGCTCGCCGCGAACCACTCGCCACGCCTCGACCGGGTCGTCGCCCGCAGCATCGACCAGATGGAGCAAGACGCGGCAGCGCTCGACATGACCGAGGAAGCGGTCGCCGATCCCGGCGCCTTCGGCGGCGCCCTCGATCAGCCCGGGAATGTCGGCCAGCACGAACTCGCGGCCCTTGTGGCGGACCACGCCCAATTGCGGGCGCAGCGTGGTGAACGGATATTCGCCGACCTTGGCGACGGCGTTGGTGGTGCGGTTGAGGAAAGTCGACTTGCCCGCGTTGGGCAGCCCGACCAGCCCGCAATCGGCAAGCAATTTAAGCCGCAGCCAGACCGCCATTTCCTCGGCCGGCCAGCCGCTGCCATGCTGGCGCGGGGCGCGGTTGGTCGAGGTCTTGTAGCTGGCATTGCCGCGCCCGCCGTCGCCGCCCTTGAGGAAGTGGATCGTCTGACCGACGCTGGTCAAATCGGCGAGCAACGAGCGTTCCTCATCGTCGGCGAGGATCTGGGTGCCGACGGGGACCTTGACGACCAGGTCCTTGCCGCCCGCGCCGGTGCGGTTGCTGCCCGAACCTCCCTTGCCGCGCGGGGCGCGGAAATGCTGGGTGTAGCGAAAGTCGATCAAAGTGTTGAGGCCCGCGACCGCTTCGAACACGATGTCGCCGCCTTTACCGCCTTCGCCGCCGTCGGGCCCGCCATATTCGATATATTTCTCGCGCCGGAAGCTGACCGCGCCGGGCCCGCCCGAACCGGAGGAAATGAAAATCTTCGCCTGATCAAGAAAATGCATGGGGGTGCCCTTACGCCAGAGGGTCGCCGAAGGCGAGGGCGGGGGCGGGGGCGGAGCGAAGCGGGGGACGGCGCGCGAAGTCGACGCGAGGGGGGTCGAAACGGGGGGCGTGACGGCGGTAGCAGAGGAGGGCGGGCGGAGAGTCGTGGATTTCGCCGGGATCACGGTCGCTCATGCGACTGGAACTAACCGGTCTAGTTCGTGAAGGACAAGGGAAAGTTTGGGGTGGGATTTTGTGAAGTGGAGGTCCGTTTTGGGTGGAAAGCGGACGTTACTTGCTGCGCCTGTTTAGGAGCCATCGAACCGGAAGCCCTACAGCGATGACGACGATCAAAGTAGGGAGCGCAACGTGCGTCCAAAAGCCCTTTCCGCAGGAAACGTCGGGCGCACAATCGCCAAGCGCATCCACGATCATCAAGAAAATGCCGACCGGGACACCAACGAGGGCAGCCAAGGCGCAGCCCCATTTCCCGCCGCGTGTGGGGCCACCAACGTATCCGTTATCACTCACGAGCGGCAGCATACGGCTTTGTCTAATTTCCACAATGAGTGGAAAGCGGACATTGGCTGATGGGGGCGAGCAGTTTTCGTTTGAGCCGCGCCAGGCAGGTGGATCCCGGGTCAAGTTCGGGATGTCGGGGTCGGGTGGCGCGGCTGACGGATTTGCAGATGCTCGCGCAGCGGGCCCATTATCTTTTTCACGCCTTGCCGACATCGCCTTCCAAATGGCTCGACGGCACAGGCAAGTTCGTTGACTGGTCGACATAAGGGCCTAAGGCGACCGGCGCGATTCAGGGGGCGAGAATGACATTGATTTCGGACCGCTTGGTCGAGAGCGGGGCTGACCACGGCGTTTCCGGCGTGAAACAGACCGCCTGGCTGACCCTGGGTGCGATCGGGGTGGTATTCGGGGATATCGGAACGAGTCCGCTCTACGCGCTCAAGGAAAGTTTTGTCGGCCACCATCCGCTTTCGCCCGATCCGCTGCATATCTTCGGAGTCATCAGCATCATTTTCTGGACGATGGTGCTCATCGTCACGGTCAAATATGTGATCATCATGATGCGCGCCGACAATAAGGGCGAAGGCGGCAGTCTGTCACTGCTGGCGTTGATTTCGCGCACCGGAGGCCCGGGTCGCTGGACCTTCGGACTCACCGTGCTCGGTGTTTTCGCGACCGCTTTGTTTTTCGGTGACGCGATGATCACGCCCGCCATTTCGGTGCTGTCCGCGGTCGAGGGGCTGCAGGTCATCAACCCCGATCTTGCCAAGTTCGTTCTGCCGATTTCGGTCGTCATTCTGATCGCGCTTTTTGCAGTGCAGAAACGCGGCACCGAAAAGGTCGGCCTGGTGTTTGGTCCGGTGGTGCTGGTCTATTTTGCGGCTCTGGTGGTGTTGGGCGTCACCTCGATCATGCAGAACCCCGAGATCTTCCAGGCGCTCCTTCCGATGTGGGGCTTTCGCTTTTTCGCGGCGGAGCCTGGCCTGGCGTTTCTGGCGCTCGGCTCGATCGTCCTGGCGGTCACCGGCGCCGAAACATTATATGCCGACATGGGCCATTTCGGGAAGAACCCGATCCGGATCGCGTGGCTGTTCATCGTTTTCCCGGCGCTGATGCTCAATTATCTGGGGCAAGGCGCGCTCATGCTGCGCAGCCCCGACGCGGCGCAGAACCCGTTCTTCCTGCTCGCGCCCGAGGAGTGGCGGGTACCGATGGTCATCCTCGCCACACTGGCGACGATCATCGCCAGCCAGGCGGTGATTACCGGGGCTTTCTCGGTCACCCGGCAGGCGGTTCAGCTCGGGCTGCTTCCGCGAATCCATGTCATTCACACGAGCGCCAGAGCCCAGGGCCAGATTTACCTGCCGCTGGTCAACTGGGCGCTGCTGGCGTCGGTGCTGTTGCTGATTTTGATGTTTGGAACGTCGTCCAATCTCGCCTCGGCTTATGGCATCGCGGTGACAGGCACGATGTTCATCACCACGATCATGCTTGCGGTCCTGGCGACGAGGGTGTGGAACTGGCCACCGGTCGTGGTCGCGGCAGTGGTCGGGTTGTTCCTGATCATCGATGGAGCCTATTTCGCGTCCAACCTGACCAAGGTTGCCGATGGCGGCTGGTTCCCGCTGCTGATCGGCTTGATCACGTTCACTTTGCTGACGACGTGGGCGCGGGGCCGTGCGCTGATTCACAAGCGATTGACCGAAGGCAATCTGCCTCTGCCGGTGTTCATCAAATCGATCAGCGGTTCGGTTCACCGCGTTTCGGGGACCGCAATCTACCTCACCGCTTCTCCCGAAGGGGTGCCAGCGTCGCTGCTCCACAACCTCAAGCATAATCAAGTGCTGCACGAGCATGTCCTGCTGGTGACCGTCGCGGTGCAGGACGAGCCGGTGGTGGATGAGGCCAATCGGGGTCAGGTGGAGGAATTGGGATGCGGGATGTGGCGCGTCATCCTGAAATTCGGCTTCACCGAAAATCCCGACATTCCGGTCGCTCTGGCAAGCATCAAGGACAAGATCGGTCCGCTCCCGTCGGGCAAGACCAGCTACTTCATTTCGCGTCAGACGGTGCTCCCCAGCAAATTGCCCGGAATGGCGCTGTGGCGCGAGCGGGTGTTCGCCTGGATGGTCCGCAATTCGGCGACGGCCATGGAGTTCTTCAATCTGCCACCCAATCGCGTGGTCGAACTCGGAAGCCAGGTCGAAATCTAGCATCGGCTTCCCGTTCGTTTCGAGCGCGGCGGGCTGATTTACAACTTTCCCCTACGCCGCCAATTGCTCGTCGTGGGAAGGAGCCGTCCCGCGGCCGCTCAATTCAAGCCGGAACAGCCGCGTCGGCGCGTCAGCGCGGCGAGCGCAACTGAAGCGCAAGGCGCTCAGCCCGGTGGGCTTGAAGCCCAGCTTCTCGAGCACCCTTCCCGAAGCGGGATTGTCGAGGAAATGCGATGCTTCGATCCACCCCAGCTTGAGCGTCCGGGCGATCGCGATGAGCGCGTTGCCGGCCTCCGCCGCATAGCCGTTGCCCCAGAACGGGCGGGCGATCCAATAGCCGAACTCGACCGCTCCCGATGGCCGCCGCTTGAGCCCGCACGAGCCCACCAGCTGCGGCGCCGAATGGCCTCGAGCGAACACCAGGAACGACGGCATCGCGGGGTCGCACGCCGATGCCAGATGCGCCTCGGCGTCGGTCAGGCCATAGGGCCATGGCGCCGTGGCGAGATTGCGGACAATCGTCTCGTCGGCGATCGCGGCGAGCAGCGCGGGGGCGTCTTCGGCCCAACCCGGTCTCAACAACAAGCGTTCAGTGCGAGCGAACATATTCTTCCCCTCTACCGCGCGCCCTAAGCGGCGCGCGTTACAGTTTCGGGAGAAGAAGAAAAAAATCAGGGAGGAGAGGGGGCTTCCCTCTTCTCCCTTGGAAGATCCCTTGCGAGATCTGGTCCGGGCCGCCCCCTTGTGGGAACGGCCTGTTGGTGACCGTTCCTATTCCGCTGCTTCGCGTTGCATCGCTTCTACGTGGACATATTTGCGGCCCAGCTTGCCGTCGCTGAATGCCACGCGCCCGGTGGTAAGTGCGAACAAGGTGTGGTCCTTGCCACAGCCGACGTTCGACCCCGGGTACCAACGCGTCCCGCGCTGGCGCACGATAATATTGCCCGCCAGCACCGCTTCGCCGCCGAACTTCTTCACGCCCAGGCGACGGCCCGCGCTGTCGCGGCCGTTGCGGGAGGAACCACCTGCTTTTTTATGTGCCATCGTCTCGGTTACTTCGCTTTATTGGTCTTGGGCTTGGAAGGCGCCTTAGCAGGTGCAGCATCCGTTGTCGACTTCGCTTTGCCTGGAGCCGCCTTCGCAGCCGCTTTGGCGGCGGGCTTTTCCGTCTTCGCGGCGGGCTTTTCGGCCTGGGCCGGAGCTGGCGTGGCCGCCTTGACCGGTGCCGGAGCGGCTTCGGGCTTCGCCGCAGCAGCCGGCTTGGCCTTCTTCTCGGCTTTCTGGTCGCCGATCGCGGTGATCCGCAGGATCGTGTGCTGCTGGCGATGCCCGGCTTTCCGCCGGTAATTGTGGCGGCGACGCTTCTTGAACACGACGACCTTGTCGGCCTTCGCCTGGGCAATGATTTCGGCCGCGACCACCAGCCCGGTGAGCGAGCGGAGCTCCGAACCTTCACCGGCCAGCAGGATGTCGGTCAAATCGACCGAGTCCCCGGCTTCACCGGCGATCTTCTCGACCACGATCTTGTCTCCGGGGGCGACGCGATATTGCTTGCCGCCCGTGCGCACGACTGCGAACATGTTTCATCTCTTTATTGTGAATCGGACCGCGCAAGGAACAGCACCGCAAGCGCCAAGCCTCGCGCGGAAAGCGTGCCGACTATGGCAGGGTGGCGCGGGTGTCAACCATCGCGGAGACGGCGCCAGCCCTGCTCTGCCAATCCTAGTGGCGATGCTCCGGCTTGAGCTTGTAGCGGCCTTTGGCGAAGCCGTCGAACAGTCCGCCGATCGCCGGATGGTCGATCGGCTCGCCCTCGTCGTCGGCGACGAGGTTCTGCTGGCTGACATAAGCGATGTAGCTCGATTCGCTGTTCTCGGCGAGGAGATGGTAGAACGGCTGATCCTTGGCCGGGCGGATGCCTTCGGGGATCGCATCATACCATTCGTCGGAATTGGCGAACTCGGGGTCGACGTCGAAGATCACCCCGCGAAAGTCGAGCAAGCGGTGCTTGACCAGCTCACCAATGCCGAAGCGGGCGGTGATCACCGGAGTGGCGGGGGCTGGCGCAGTGTCGAGCGAGCGGGGGTCGGTCATGGGCTTAATGTAGTCGTTGTGGCGCGGCAGGCAAGCGTTTCGCGTCACGCCGCGATGCGCTCGCCCCGCCAGTCGAAGCAGGCGCCGCTGTCGGTCGGGGTCAGCGCGGCCAAGCCCGCAGAGCGGGCCGGTGCCGCACCAGCGAAGCTGAAACAGACGCTAGGCAAGCCGGGGATGCGCTGCTAGAGGCGCCGCCGACCTCGACCGGCGTGTCCGCCGGACCGATCAAGCCTCGCGGAGAGGTGGCTGAGTGGTCGAAAGCACCGCACTCGAAATGCGGCGTGGGTGCAAGCCTACCGTGGGTTCGAATCCCACCCTCTCCGCCAGTTCCTGCGTCGCGCGCCAAGCCTCTCCCGCATCCGGCCTTTTTCTAAACTGGCCGGTAATCGTAGTTACTCATTGGTATTGACGCGGAGGAAGGGACGGCTATCATCACGTCCACGCGCTGTTCATAAGGCGAGCGGCATGGCCGGTCCGACGACGGCAAGACCAGGCCGCCAGCGCTTGATGAGCACCGAGGACAAGTCGCCCCTGAGGGGAAGCGAATGAAGGAGACAGAAGCGATGGCCAGCAACATTGTCGAAAGCGAATCGCCCGATCCAGCGACTGTCGGATCGGCGGCGGGCGCACCGACCAGGGAAGAGCTGATCGAACGCTTCGGGCGCGACATCTTCAACGATTTCGATTTCAATGATCCGGGCTTCAACGAGCAGATCAACGAGGTCCTCGACGAGCAGCTCAAGCATTGCCCGGCGGTGCGAAGCCAGGTCGGCGAGGGCTATTGGTGGTTCGGCCGCAATGCCGACGTTAAGCGGATCGGCCAGGATTGGCAGACCTTTTCGAGCGCCAAGGGATATCAGCCCAACCGGATGGAGGGGATGCCCTATATCTATCCGGTCGAGATGGATCCCCCGCAACAGACCGCATGGCGGCGAGTGCTCAACCCGCTTCTGACCCCGGCGGCGGTCAAAAGCTTCGAGCCCAATGTGCGCGCCGACGTCAATTTGCTGATCGACCGGTTCATCGACCGCGGCGAATGCGAGTTCATCGGCGAGCTCGGCGTGCTGATCCCCGGTTGGGCATTCTTCAAGAATTCGCTTGGGCTGCCGGTCGAAATGCTCGACCCTTTGCTCAATGCGATCGAGCGCTCACTGTTCGGCCCATTGGACGAGCGGGTCGAGCAGCTGAAGCATTCGTTCGTGCTGCTCGAGCAATATATGCGCCAGCGCGAGGCCGAGCCGCCGCGCGGCGACATGATCGACACGATCCTTGCGGGGGTGACCTACAAGGACGGCACCGAGGCGCCGTGGGAGCATAAGCTCGGGGTCGCCGCCGACATGACCGTCGCCGGGATCGGCACGACGACCTTCGTGATGGGCTCGGCGATGCATTATCTCGCGACGCATACCGCCGATCGCCAGATGCTGATCGACGATCCGTCGAAGATCCCCGACGCGGTCGAGGAATTCATCCGTATCTTCCCGCCGGTGATCGGCCTCGGGCGCGCCTGCACCCGCGACGTCGAGGTTGCCGGAGCCAAGATGAAGGAAGGCGATTTCGTGCTTCTGGCTTATGCTGCGGCGTCTCGCGACCCGCGGGTGTACGACAAGCCCGACAGGATCGACCTGACTCGCAAGAAGCTGGTCCATGCCTCGTTCGGGGTCGGGCCGCATCATTGCGTCGGCGCCAACCTCGCGCGGACCGAACTGATCGTGCTGATCGAGGAGTGGCTGAGGCGGATCCCCGAGTATCAGGTCAAGGCGGGAACCGAGCCGACCTACGAGACCAGCCAATTGCGCCAGATGACGACCCTGCATCTGTCCTGGTGACGACCACGCCGTTCGCTTCGCCAAAGTCCACCTGCGCGGGTCCCGGCGGGTGCGACAACGGCACGAACGTCTCTCTCGCGCGCGCGCTGCCAAGGTTCGCGATAATGCGTTACTGTCGCGAAGTGACTGAGAAATTTCCGCCCCTTTGCGTCGATGAAATCATCATTACGGACGAGCTTAGCCGACGCCCGGCGCGCATCTTCAATCCTGAAGTCGAAGCCGGCCCGGCAACCTCTCGGTGTCGACCAGCTACGACGGCTACGGGCGGCTGCTCACCTACAACCGTACCGGCAGCGAAGCGCAGACCAACGCCTATAACGGCCTCGACGATCGGGTTACGGTGAGCGCCAAGTTCGGCACCAACAAGGCGAACACCCGTACCTACGTGTACGATCCCGACGGTCGCCTGCTCGGCGAATATGGTGCCTCGGCCGCGGCGCCCCTGGCCGAGACGATCTGGCTGAGCCCCGAGGTGGCCAATGACAATGGCCTGCCGATGGGCGGCGACGACGGGGTCGCAGGCTACGCCCCGCTCGCCCTGGTCGGCGGATCAGGCGCTGCGGCGACCCTGTACTGGGTGCACGGCAGCCATCTGGGCGTACCCTCCTCATCACCAATGCGTCAGGAGCGACCGCCACCCCCACCGTCTACACCGCGGTCGGATTCCCCGGACAAACCCGGACCCTCGCCGACCTCTACTACAACCGCTATCGCGACTATGACACCGCAACA
>JANPMU010000179.1:0-9049 GCA_031427095.1 Sphingomonas sp. | reverse complement strand
ATCGACGTCATCAATGGCGGTCCGGGCTTGCGCGAGTGGGTTGATGATGCGGAAGCGGAACCGGGCGACTTGGACGCGATTGCTTGTCCCGACGAAGGGGCATGGGACACCGAACGCGAACGCTTCCTGCTTTACTAATGGAAATCGAACGCCCCTCTTTAACGTTGAACGAAATGCTCGAGCGTTCAGGAATTAATCTGAACGAAGTGCTCGTCTTCCGTCACCGACCCATCGAAGCGAAACTCAATCGCGTTTTCGAATCTATCGTGAGTGAGCGACCCGACCTTTTCGATTGTTATCAGAGTAGCCATGGAGTTCGCACCGAGTCAGCCTTAGCGAAGGCGAAATTCCTCGCTTCGTTTGTTCGTTTTGGGTCAGGCCTAGCTTTGTTTGCGGGCTTGTATCGGGTGAATGGCGGGAAATATCTGACAATCAAAGAGCATCGATCGAATCCCCTGCATCAAGAGTTGATCGAACTTGGCATGAACGGAGATTTCGCGTCGAGCGACCGCGACAATGTTCTCGCATTCGATTTGCCGAGGACCAACTGGGGAGCGGACTGGCAAGGGCGGCTCATCGTTCGATGGCCTCGCCCAGATCGATCGTGGTATCGATGGGCTCATAAGAATGAGTTTGAGATCCAAGCCATTACGGTCGCTTCTCAATTCGATCGAGCCGTTCCGGCTTGGTACGAATTCACGCCTACGATGGCGGAACTGAGGGTATTGCCAACACGATGGCTAGATGCACTCCGACATTGGCGAGGTGTATATCTAATAACTGATCAATCTGATCACCGGCAGTACGTGGGCTCTGCTGGTGGGCAGGAGAATTTGCTTCAGCGCTGGCTTCAATATGCAAAGTCGGGCCATGGTGGGAACAAACATCTGAGAGCGAGAAACCCCGCTGAGTTTCGTTTCTCAATTCTGCAGCGCCTTTCGCCTGATGACGATCAGCGAACTGTGATCGCCGTTGAATCGACCTGGAAGGATAGATTGCTGACGCGCTGGCCCGACGGATTGAACGACAACTGAGTATTCACCGCTTCCTCGACAATTCCCGCGTCGCGTCATCGAGCCCGTCGAGCGTCAACGGGTACATCCGTCCGCCCATCAGCGTCTTGACCATGCTGGTCGATGCCGAATGGCCCCAATAGACTTCGGGGGTCGGGTTGATCCACGCCGCGCCTGGATAGGTGTCGGTCAATCGCTTGAGCCACACCGCGCCCGCTTCCTCGTTCATATGCTCGACCGATCCGCCCGGATGGCTGACCTCGTAGGGAGACATTGATGCGTCGCCGACGATGACGAGTTTATGGTCGTGGCCGAATTTGTGCATCACGTCCCATGTCGGGGTGCGCTCGACAAAGCGGCGCCGATTGTCCTTCCACACGCCTTCGTAGATGCAATTGTGGAAGTAATAATGCTCGAGATGCTTGAACTCGGAGCGCGCCGCCGAAAACAGCTCCTCGCATAGCTTCACATGCCCGTCCATCGACCCGCCGATGTCGAGGAACAGCAATAATTTGACCGCATTGTGCCGCTCGGGGCGCATATGGACGTCGAGCCAGCCCTGGCGCGCGGTCCCGTCGATCGTCGCGTCGAGGTCGAGTTCGTCGGCCGCGCCCTGGCGCGCGAAGCGCCGCAGCCGCCGCAGCGCGATCTTGATGTTGCGCGTACCGAGTTCGCGCGAACCGTCGAGATCGCGAAACTCGCGCCGCTCCCACACCTTGATCGCGCGGCCGTGGCGACCTGGCCCGCCGATCCGCACGCCCTCGGGATTATAGCCGCCATGCCCGAACGGCGAGGTGCCGCCGGTGCCGATCCACTTGTTGCCGCCCTCGTGCCGCCCTTGCTGTTCGGCGAGCCGCTGCTTGAGCGCCTCCATGATCTCGTCCCACGACCCGAGTGCCTCGATCTCGGCCATCTGCTCGGGGGTCAAATATAATTCGGCGACTCGCCGCAGCCATTCTTCGGGAATTGCCGCCGTGAGATCCTCGCCGACTGACAGCGCGCCGCGAAACACCTCGCCGAACACCCGGTCAAACCGGTCGATCTGCCCCTCGTCATGAACAAAGGTTGCGCGCGCGAGGTAATAGAATTGCTCGGGGTCGGTCCCGACGATATCGGCATCGAGTGCTTCGAGCAGCAGCAGATGCTCCTTGAGGGATGCCGAGAGCCCGGCACGGCGCAGCGCCTCGATGAACCCGATGAACATGGGGAAGGGCTCTAGCGGTTCGTTCAGAGCTTGTCGAAGGGAAGGGCAGGCGTGGTTAACGAAGAAGAAAGAGGTTTGTCGCTAAATTCTCCACAATGGATCGAGACGGGGACAAGCGGCACATGGCCACGCTAGGCATCGAACAGATTACCGAAAACGCGATCCGCTCAGTGGCGCGCGATTGCGGCTCATTGTCGATCGAATGCAGCGACGTCGCCGGCTATGTTGAAGGGGTATCACTGCGCATCGGCGATCATCTCAAGATGCTCGACACGCTTGAGGAGATCACCACCCGCCTTCTCGCCGATCAGGCCCGTGTCTCCGATTCCACCGACGAAGCGCGCCTCCTCAGTGAACAGGCGAAGACCAAGCTCGAAGCCGGGCGCGATGCGATCGAAGGCACCATCGCCGGCTTCAAGGGCCTGACCGAACTCATCGTCCAGCTCGGCGAGCGCATGGCGGGGTTCGCTTCGGCGATCAACCAGGTCCAGACCGTGTCCTCGACCATCGAAGCGATCGCGCGCAAGACCAACATGCTGGCGTTGAATGCGACAATCGAGGCCGCGCGGGCAGGGGACGCCGGGCGCAGCTTCGCCGTCGTCGCCGCCGAGGTGAAGAAGCTCGCCCATGACACACGCTCGGCGACCAGCCAGATTGCGCTGACCATCGGCGAATTGACCCGCGAGGCCGGCGCCGTCACCACCGAGATCAGGTCCGGCGTCGAGCGCAGCCGCGCGGCGCAGGCCGGCTTCGGCCAGATCAGCGATACCGTCCGCGAAGTCAGCGAGATCGTCGGGATGGTCGACCGCCAGACCGAGGGAATCGCCCATTCAACGAGCCTCATCCAGACCAGTGTCGACCGCGTGAAGGCTGGACTGACCAGCTTCGCCGGCGACGCCCGCGACAATGGCGGCAAACTGGTCAAGGCCCAGAAACGTCTCGCCCATCTCGAACTTTTGTCGAACACGATGCTCGATACGCTTGCCAATTCGGGTGCGGAGATCGACGACACTCCGTTCATCCTCCTTGCCCAGGAAGCGATGCGGGCGATCGCCGAAGCCACGGATCGTGGCATCATCGCGGGCGAGATCGACGCGGACGCCGTGTTCGACCGCAGCTATGTCGCGATCCCGGGGACCAACCCCGTGCAATATGACAACGGTTTCGCCGACTTCGCCGACACCTATGTTCGCCCGCTCCTCGACCGGCACAAGGCGCGCGATTCGCGGATCATCGGCTCGGCCATAACCGACGTGAACGGCTATCTGCCAACCCATCTCAGCGAGCGCTGCCTGACGCCCGGCGACGACCCGGTGTGGAACGACGAGCATTGTCGCAACCGCCGTATTTTCATGGACGACCAGACCCGCAACGCCATCGCCAGCGAGAAACCGGCCATGCTGGTGACCTATCGCATGGAGCTTGGCGAGCGCTACTTCCCGGTCAAGAATGTGTTTGTTCCGCTCTATTTTAACGGCCGCCGCTGGGGCAATTTCGAACTCGCCTACCGCGACGAATAAACCCCCGTGATCCCCGCGAAAGCAGGGACCCAGCTTGTTTCTAGCGGTGTTGGACCTAATCCTTGCGCCGCGACAAAAACGCCAATCGCTCGAACAGCATCACGTCCTGCTCATTCTTGAGCAACGCGCCATGCAGCGGCGGGATCGCCTTGGTCGGGTCGCGGTTCTGGAGCACCTCGAGCGGCATGTCCTCGTGGAGCAGCAATTTCAGCCAGTCGAGCAATTCGCTGGTCGACGGCTTCTTCTTCAGCCCCGGCACCTCGCGCACTTCGTAAAACAGGTCGAGCGCGCGGCTGACCAGCAATTTCTGAATGCCGGGAAAGTGGACGTCGATGATCCGGCTCATCGTCGCGCGCTCGGGAAACTGGATGTAATGGAAGAAGCATCGGCGCAGGAACGCGTCGGGCAATTCCTTTTCATTGTTCGACGTGATCACCACCACCGGGCGCTCGACCGCCTTCACCGTCTCGCCGGTTTCATAGACGAAGAACTCCATCCGATCGAGCTCCTGCAGCAAATCGTTGGGGAATTCGATGTCGGCCTTGTCGATCTCGTCGATCAGCAACACGGGCAGGACGGGCGAAGTGAACGCCTCCCATAATTTGCCGCGGCGGATGTAGTTCGCAATGTCGTGGACCCGCTCGTCGCCCAATTGCCCGTCGCGCAACCGCGCTACCGCGTCATATTCGTACAGGCCCTGCACGGCCCGTGTCGTCGACTTGATGTGCCATTCGATCAGCGGTGCGCCCAACGCTCCGGCGATCTCATGCGCCAGCACGGTCTTGCCCGTACCCGGTTCGCCCTTGACTAGCAGCGGGCGCCGCAGTTTGACTGCGGCATTGACCGCGACCTTAAGGTCATCGGTCGCGACATAATCCTGGGTACCTTCGAAGCGCATCGCGCTGCCCTATGGAGCGAAGCCGCGCTGCGCAAGCGCACAGATGCGCGCCAGGCGTCAGAAGTCGCTGCGTGCCCCCGCCCGCGCTTCGAGCAGGTCGAACAATCCGCGGTGCTGGAGCAGCAATTGCTCGCCGCCGAAGCCGAGCGCGCGTTCGCTCGCAGGTCCGTCGGTGGCGAGCTGGATCACCCGTGTGATCGCGGCAATGTCAGGGAGCATCACCATCGGACATTCGATTCCGACCCGCGTCGCCGCGCGATCGAGCACCATCCGGATCGTGCGCCAGTCGGCGACAAGCGCGGTCGCCGCGCCCAGCGCGCAGCCCCGCCGTTCGGACCGGGCCAGCGTTTCAAGAGCATGGCGTTGGCTTGACAGGGTCGCTTCGGTCTCCGCCGCTCCGGGCGTACTCGGCAATGGCCCGATCGCCGAGGTCAGCCGGACGAGGTATAATCGCTCGCGCTCGAACCCGTCGGCGGCCTCCTTCAGCCAGTCATGCGCCGCGCCGCTCTGGCTCAGGCTCAGCGCTAATTCGAGCAACCCCGGGTGCCCGCCATACAGGGTGCACAGCAAATGGATGGCGTCGGCTAGATTGCGCGCGGCGTCGGGCTGCGCGATGTCGGTCAAGGCGGCGAAGTAGGGATGGCGCGCACTGCTCTGGCTGGCGACCCGCGCAACCTGCGCGTCGGCAACGCTGCGCGTCGCCTGATCCACTAGCCGGTTGTTCGCCATACCCATTTTCCCCACCTTACTCCGCTCGAGGAAGCTCTATGGGGCGACCCTATACCAAGGGGCGTAAAGACAGGGTTTATGACGCGGTAAGCATCTGTTGAGGATGCTGGTTAGGAAGTGCGGCGGTCGAATCGGACGGTCGCCCGATTGACCGCATCACTGATCGAGGAAACTCCGCATCTTCCTCGACCGGCTCGGATGCTTGAGCTTCCTCAGCGCCTTGGCCTCGATCTGGCGGATGCGTTCGCGGGTAACGCTGAACTGCTGCCCGACTTCCTCGAGCGTATGGTCGGTGTTCATGCCGATGCCGAAGCGCATTCTGAGGACGCGTTCCTCGCGCGGGGTCAGGCTCGCCAGCACCCGCGTCACGGTTTCCTTCAAATTGGCCTGGATCGCGGCGTCGACCGGGATGACCGCATTTTTGTCCTCGATGAAATCCCCAAGGTGGCTGTCTTCCTCGTCGCCGATCGGCGTTTCGAGGCTGATCGGCTCCTTGGCGATCTTCATCACCTTACGGACCTTCTCGAGCGGCATCGACAGCCGTTCGGCAAGCTCCTCGGGGGTCGGTTCACGGCCGGTTTCGTGGAGGAACTGGCGGCTGGTGCGGACGAGCTTGTTGATCGTCTCGATCATGTGCACCGGGATACGGATGGTGCGCGCCTGGTCGGCGATGCTGCGGGTGATCGCCTGGCGGATCCACCACGTCGCGTAGGTGCTGAACTTGTAGCCGCGGCGATATTCGAACTTGTCGACCGCTTTCATCAGGCCGATATTGCCTTCCTGGATCAGGTCGAGGAATTGCAGGCCGCGATTGGTGTATTTCTTGGCGATCGAGATCACCAGGCGAAGATTGGCCTCGACCATTTCCTTCTTGGCGATGCGCGCCTCGCGCTCGGCCTTCTGGACCTGATTGACGATCCGCCTGAATTCGGGGAGCGCCATGCCGGTCGCCTGGGCGATCTCGCCAATTTCATTGCGGACCCGCTCGACGCTGTCGGCCTCGGCGATCGCGAACGCCGCGAACTTCTTGTCGATCTTCGACGCGCGCTCAAGCCAGCTGTCATCGAGCTCGGCGCCCATATAACTGTCGAGGAACGCTTTGCGCGGCACCTTGTGACGCTCGGCCAGCCGCAACATCTGCCCGCCCAGCGCGGTCAGCCGGCGATTATAGGCATATAATTGATCGACCAGATATTCGATCTTGGCGGCGTGAAACTGCACGCTTTCGACTTCGGCAGTGAGCTGTTCGCGCAGCTTCTGATATTTCTTTTCGTCGGCGGCGGGATAAGCATTGCCGCCGCTCAACGCGGCGAGCCGCGCTGCCTGCAACTTGCCGAATTTCTTGTAAAGCGCGGTGATCGAAGCGAACTTCTCGAGCGCGAACGGCTTGAGCTGTTCCTCCATCTGGGCGAGCGACAGTGTGTTGTCCTCGTCTTCGTCCTCGGCCTGGGGCGCGGTCCGGCGATCGATCAGCCCTTCCTCGTCCTCGTCGGCGGCGGGGGCCTCCTCGGGCTCTTCCTCTTCCTTGAAGGTCGGGCCGGCGTTCTTCTCGCTGATCTCGCCTTCGCCGTCGGTCTCGCCTTCGGTGACCTGCTCGGGGGTCGGGCCCTTTGACAGCATTGCGTCCAGATCAAGGATTTCGCGCAATTGCATCGTGCCTTCGTTCAAGGCGTTCGACCAGGCGATGATCGCGTTGAACGTGATCGGGCTTTCGCACAGTCCCCAGATCATCGTGTCGCGGCCGGCTTCGATCCGCTTGGCGATGGCGATTTCGCCCTCGCGGCTGAGCAATTCCACCGCGCCCATTTCGCGCAGGTACATGCGCACAGGGTCGTCGGTGCGGTCGACGACTTCCTTCTTGACCGCGGCCGCCGGACGAGGGCCGCCGTCGTCGAGCGGATCGACCTCTTCCTCCTCGACCTCTTTTTCGTCTTCCTCATCGTCCGAATCGTCATTTTCGACGATGTTGACGCCCATCTCGCTGATCGCCGACATGACGTCCTCGATCTGCTCGGAAGACATCTGGTCGGGCGGAAGCGCCGCGTTCAATTCGTCATAGGTGATCACACCGCGCTTCTTGGCGCGGGCGAGCAACTTCTTGATCGCGGTCTCGTTGAGATCGATCAGGGGCGCATCGCCGCCATCGATCGCTTCGGGTTCGGGTGTGTCGGTTTTTGCCATGGTGCCGTGCCGCTTAGTCGCTGGTCGTCAAGGACGCCAGACGTTCTGTTGCCTCGTCGCGTGCGGCGTGCAGCCGTCGCTGCTCGTCGAACGCGCTTGCGTCGCCTGCCTTCAGCCGTTCGGTGGCCTCGGCAAGCGCCGCTTCGATTTCGCCTCTCGCCGATAATGCTTCGATGGCCACCGTCAGATCACGCACCGCGAGATCGGGATCGCTATCGCTTCGGCTAAAGGTGAATTTCATTCCGCCGGACCGTCGCACATCCTTCAAGGCTGCCGATGCTCCCGCAGCTTCCAATATGGTGTCAAGCGTGGCGCGATCAAGCGCGATACCCGTCATGGCCGCGTCAACCAGATGATCGCGCAGCACCGCCGCCGGCGCGTCGCCGATCGGCAGACCCGCCAGCGTCTCGACGTGCTGGGGCAGAGCCTGGGGAAAATAAGCGAAACCGGCAATGATCCCGCGCGCCGTGGAGCGATCGATTCCGCTCGCGCCAATCCCCCGAGCTACCGATCCCATCGGCGACGGAAAGGGGGTGAAGCTGCCGCGTGCATTCCTGCTTTGGCCCGGTTTCCAACGTCCCGCCGGTTGCCATTCGCGCCGTGGCGTCTGCGGCCGCGCGACCAGCGCCTCGAACCGCGCCAGCCATTCGTCGCGATAAAGCGCACGCACCGACCCGTCGCCGATCGTGCCGGCATGCGCCATCAGCCGCGCTTTCAAGGATGCGCGCTCCTCGGGGGTGGTCAGCGGCGCCGCGTCGCGCTCATGCCGCCACAAGCGCTCGACCAACGGCTCGGCCACCGCTGCCAGCGCCTCGAACGCCGCTGCACCACCGCTCCTCACCACATCGTCGGGATCCTGTCCTTGCGGCATGGTTACGAACCGCAACGTCCGCTCTGGTCCGACATGCGGCAGCGCCCGAAGCGCCGCGCGCACCGACGCCTTCTGCCCGGCATTGTCCCCGTCGAAGCACAGCAAAGGTGCCGGATCGAGCCGCCACAATCGCTCCAATTGCCCTTCGGTCAGCGCGGTGCCCAAGGGCGCGACGACTTCACCGATCCCGGCCTTGTCGAGCGCGATCGCATCCATATAGCCTTCGACCACGATCACGCGGCGCGCGGCGCGGCTGGCCGGCGAGGCGCGATCGAGATTGTACAAAGTCCGCCCCTTGTCGAACAGGATCGTCTCGGGCGAATTGAGATATTTGGGCTCGCCATCGCCCAAAATCCGTCCGCCAAAGGCGATCACCCGCCCGCGCGCATCGCGGATCGGGATCATCAGCCGCCCGCGGAACCGGTCATAGCTTTCCCCGTTTTCCTCGGGCTTGATCAGCATCCCGGTTTCGATCAAATTGTCCTCGCCCAGGCCCGCCAGCGCGAGCTTCAGTCGTGACCGCCCGTTCGGCGCAAGTCCCAGCCCAAACCGCTGCACCATCGCCGCATCGATCCCGCGTTTTGCGAGATAATCTCTCGCCTCGCCGCCATCGATTCCGTGCAATTGTTCGGC
>JANPMU010000178.1:0-3153 GCA_031427095.1 Sphingomonas sp. | reverse complement strand
CATCGCCCTCGCTTTCCCCGACCGACTCTCGCGCCGCCGCGATTCGACCGGCGAGAATTGGCAGTCGGTTGGCGGACGCGGCTTCCGTCTCGATCCGACCCACCCTCTCGCCCGGAGCGAATGGCTGGCCGTCGCCGAGGTGGCCGGCGCCGCCTCGGGCGCGCGGATCCTGTCCGCCGCCGCGATCAGCCTCGCTGACGTCGAGACCCTGTTCGCCGACCAGATCAGCCGCTGGAACGATCTCGCATTCGACCCCGCCACCGGCGCCGTCAGCGCAACCCACGGCCGCCGCCTCGGTGCGATCAAGCTCGCCAGCGGTCCCGATCCGCAGCCCAATCAGACCGCGATCGAAACCGCGCTTGCCGAAGCGGTTTGCAAACACGGCCTCGCATTGCTCCCCTGGTCCGATGCCGCCACCGCCGTGCGCGCCCGCGCCGCCTTCGCCCGCGCCCACGACCCGACGTTTCCCGACCTTGGCGACGCATCGCTCATCGCCCGCCTCGACGAATGGCTCGCGCCGCTGCTCACCGGCAAGCGTCGGCTCGACGCCATTGATCCCGCCGATCTTCGCGCCGCGCTCGACACGCTGATCGGCTACGAATCCGGCCGGATGCTCGACCGCCTCGCCCCGCCCGACTTCGTCTCGCCCGCCGGCAGTCGCCACGCGATCGATTTTACCGCCCCCGGCGGCCCGATGGTCGAAGTTCGCGCCCAGGCGCTCTACGGCCTCACCACCCATCCGATGATCGCCAACGGCAAGGTTCCGCTGACCCTCGCCATCACCTCGCCGGCCGGGCGTCCAATCCAGACCAGCCGCGATCTGCCGGGTTTCTGGGCGGGAAGCTGGCGCGAGGTCGTGAAGGAAATGCGCGGGCGCTACCCGCGCCATCCATGGCCCGACGACCCCGCCAATGCGCCGCCGACGCTGCGCACCAAGCGCGCGGGCTCTTGATCTCTTGCGCTTGTTTTGCCACGCCGCGCGCATGACCATCGCCCGCATCACCGAGATCGATCGCAAGACCACCCAGTCGGGCAAGGCCAACACCGGCCGCTGGCTGTTGGAATTCGAGCGCGAGCAAGCGCTCCGCCCTGATCCGCTGACCGGTTGGGCCGGATCGGGCGACACCAACACCCAGGTCCGCCTGACATTCGCCAGCGCCGAAGACGCGATCGCCTACGCGACCAGGAACGGCTTCGAGCATCACCTTGTCGCCGCCCCGCCGGTCGCGCTCAAGCTCCAGGCCTATTCGGATAATTTTCGGTAGGGATGCATGGGGTCGGGAGCGCCGACTCAAGCGTAAAACGCGACAATAAACTCAGCCCGTCCCGCGCTCCTCCAGAAACGCCTTCATCATCGGCTGCAGATTGCTGTCATAGGTCGCAATGACGTTCCTCGGTCCGGCGATCTCGAAATGGGTCAGCAGTCGATCGCCGTCCCATTCGTGCACCGCATAGCCCGGTGCGTCGGCGATAATCAGCGCGCGACCATCGGGATGCAGCGGATCGACATGGGCGAGATCGAGCGCCACCAGCGGCGCGGTCGATGGCGCGATCAACAACGGCTTGCCGGCAAAGCTGGTCGCGATCGGGCGGTGAACATGCCCCGCGATCAGCGCCTTGACCTGCCCCGCGGGTTCAATCGTCCTGTGCAGCCGGCGGACCCAGCCTTCCTGCGGTTCCGCGCTCATCCACTCGATCCCGGTGTCGGTCGGCGGATGGTGAAGCACGATGATCGTGGCTTGGTCGGTCCGCTCGCGGAGCCGCTCGCTCAGCCAGGCCGCGCGCAGCTCGCAAAACGCACCGCCATGGCGCCCCGCGTCGAGCGTATCGATGACGATCCAGCGCACCCCGCCGGCGTCATGATCATATTGGACAAAACCGTTGGCATCGACCGGCACGTGCGGCAGCGCGGCGCGGAAATTGGCCCGGTCGTCATGATTGCCGATCACCCACAGCATCGCCCCCTGCCACCGCCCGACCAAAGCATGCATGTGGTGATACGCGTCCATGTCGTCGCCATTTTCGACCAGATCGCCGGTCACCAGCAAAAGTTCGGCGCGCGGCCGCTGGGCGTTCAACTGGTCGATCACGATGTTCAATCGGCGCACGTTCAATTCGTGCGGATTGTCGCGATCGAAGCCAATGTGAAGGTCGGTGATCTGCGCGATCAGCATCGTGCGCACCGATCCGCTGTGCCGCTCTTCAAACCCTGTTCCCCGCGCCAAATCTGGACCCAGCGCCGCTATAATCGCTTTGATCGCAAGCGCCAGCTTGCCATTGCCGCTCAACCCCGACACACAGGCGGCGCCGGATCGCTCGAGTTGGGGACTCGATGCTGGTTGGTGCGCCTGTTCTGCTGGTCGTTGGGACCCGGCCCGAGGCGATCAAGCTCGGCCCGGTAGCACAGGCGTTGCTTGCGCGCGGGGTCGAACCGGCACTGGTCCTGACCGGTCAGCATCCCGGCTTGAACCCCGACGAATATGGTCTCGGCGGGCTGCCCGCGACCCGCCTGTGCTGCCCTGGCCAGATTGACCCGCACGCGCATGTCGCGGCGGTGGCCCAGGCGATGGCGCTGCGGCTCGCGCCATCGCCCGAACTGATTGTCGTCCAGGGCGACACGTCGAGCGCACTCGGCGCCGCGCTCGCCGGGTTCAAGGCTGGCGTTGCTGTGGCGCACGTCGAAGCGGGCCTGCGCAGTTTCGACCCCGCCATGCCGTGGCCCGAGGAAGAGTATCGCATTGCCATCGACGCTCGCGCCGCATTGCTGTTCGCGCCGACCGAAACGAGCGCGATCAACCTTTGCCGCGAGCAGGTGCCCGGCATCATCCACGTCACCGGCAACAGCGGTATCGATGCTCTGCTCGCCATCCTGGCATCGCTGCCACCCCTCCCCCTGCGCGATCGAGGGCAGCCACCGCTGCTGCTGGTGACCTGCCATCGCCGTGAGAATTGGGGCATCGGGCTTACCTCGGTCGCGCGGGCGCTGATCGCGCTCGCCCGCGGCGGCGGTGTCCGGATCGACTGCATGCTTCACCCCAATCCGCGTGTCACCGAAACGATGCATTTGCTGCTCGGCGGTGAGCGCGCGATCCGCCTGGTCGAGCCGTGCGGCCACCGTGCGATGATCGCCGCGATGCGCGCCGCCGACCTCAT
>JANPMU010000177.1:0-7769 GCA_031427095.1 Sphingomonas sp. | reverse complement strand
GCCTTGCGCCGCCGCGCCCGAACTGACGATCATCGTTCCGGTGAAGGACGAGCAGGACGCCATCGGCATCTTCGTCACGCGGGTTCGCACGGTCCTCGAAAGCCTCGATGATCCCGCCTCCAGCGCGTTCGAGATCCTGTTCGTCGACGATGGCAGTTCCGACGGCTCGCTCGCCGCGATCCGTCTCGCTCATTCCGCCGACCCGCGCATCCGGGGGCTTTCGCTGTCGCGCAACTTCGGCAAGGAAGCGGCGCTTTCGGCCGGGCTCGATCACGCCCGCGGCCGCGCCGTCGTGCCGATGGACGTCGATCTGCAGGATCCGCCCGAGGCGCTCGTCGGGATGGTCGCCAAATGGCGCGAGGGCTATGACATCGTCTATGGCGTGCGCGACAATCGCGACAGCGACAGCTTCCCCAAGCGGCTCACCGCCGACCTCTATTACCGCGCCCACAACTGGCTGAGCGAGAACAAGATCCCTGAACATGCCGGCGATTTCCGCCTGCTCGACCGCAAGGTGGTCGACGTCATCAGGCTGATGCCCGAACGCAACCGTTTCATGAAGGGGTTGTTCGCCTGGGCCGGCTTCCGCTCGGCCTCGGTCACTTACACCCGCGCGCCGCGCACCGTCGGCACCACCAAGTTTCGCTACTGGCGGCTGTGGACCCTCGCCATCGACGGGATCACCTCGGCCTCGACCGTTCCGCTGCGCATCTGGAGCTATCTTGGCGGGGTGGTCGCGCTGGGCGCGCTCGGCTATGCCGTCTACATCGTCATCCGCACGCTGACGACGACCATCGAAGTGCCCGGCTATGCCTCGATGATGGTCGCAATATTGTTCCTCGGCGGGCTGCAATTGCTGTCTCTCGGGATCCTCGGCGAATATGTCGGGCGGATCCTGATCGAGACCAAGCACCGCCCGCTCTACGTCATCCGCGACACCATCGGCGAGGATCCGTCATGACCACTCAAACCGCTGCTCCCGGCCAAAGCGATGTCGAATTCCAGCGGCGGCTCTACACCGACCCCAACCCGACCCGCCGCGGGCTTCACAGCACGCGTCGTGACTGGGTTCTCGGGCAGGCGATCGCGGCCAGTGCGCCCGGCGACCGCGTCCTCGAAGTCGGGGTCGGTTGCGGCGTGTTCACCGAAGCCTTGTCCGCCGCCGGGCGCCGCGTCAGCGCGGTCGACATCAATCCCGCCTTCCTCGACAATGTCGCCGCACTGGACGCCGTCGCGACCCATTTGAAGGACGCCACGCTGCCGCTCGATCTGGGCGAACATGATCTCGCGATCTGCTCCGAAGTGCTCGAGCATGTGCCGCCCGACCGCAGCCAGGCGATGCTCGACGCTTTGTACGGCGCGCTTCGCCCGGGCGGCACGCTCGTCCTCACCACCCCGCAACGCTATGCCACGGTCGAGCTCGCCGCGCGGCTGTTCCGGTTCAAACCGATCCTTGCGCTCGCCCGGCGGCTTTATGGCAGCGCCGACGAATTGGGCCACATCAACCTGCTCACCGCAGGCCAATTGCGCGCCCAGCTCGCCGCCGCGGGTTTCACCACCGTCGCCACCCGCCGCTTCGGCTTTTATCTGCCGGTCATCGCCGAATTCGGCGGCGGGGTCGGCGCCCGCACGCTCGGGCTGGTCGAAGCGGCCCTCCGACCGGTCCCGGTCCTGCGCGGATTATTGTGGACCCAAGCCTGGGTTCTCAAGCGGTAAAGCGCCGATCCAGGACCGCTCCAAACCAAGCTGATCCCTTGTAAATTAGCAGGATTAAACGGCACCGGGTCGATCAGCCACAGATAGTCAAACTCGCTCCTTGGAAACCGGCGCAGGGTCCAGTCGATCGGCCACGCATCGCCTTGAGCACACTCGATCGGCCGCACCTTCTGCGACGGGTCATAAGCGAATCGCCCCGCGCCATGATTGCGCACCGCCAGCAGGCTCGCTCCGGCGAGCGGCCACTGGTCGTTCGAAAAGCCCAGCTTGCGAACGATCACCATCGATCCCAGATGATCGTTGCGCGGCATCGCCCACGGCATTCCACACCCCCCGCCGACCACCGTCATCACCCGCGCGCCGATCGGCAAATGATCAAGCGCGGCAAGCTTGGCCGTCTGGTCGTTGGCGGCCAGTCCCAGGCTAAGCGTCGTCGCCGCGGTTCGCACCAGCATGAACGCCAGCGCGATAAGCGCCAGCACCCGCGCCGTCGGCAAATCCGTATCGCCCTTGAACCGGATCGCGAGCAATGCCAGCGCGAAGATCACCGGCGTCAGCCGCATGTCGGCATAGGCCGATCCGAAGATCACCCGCGGCAACAGGACGAACACCGCGCTCAGCACCAGCACCGAAAAGGCGAGGTTGCGCGACAGCACCAATCGCGGGTTGATCAAGGCGAACAGCACGACCGTCGGCGCGATCACCGCCGAAGCCAGGTCGAACCACCGCCACCGATCGCGCAGCACGGTCACCAGCCAGGTCCATTTGGCCTCGAAATTGAACCAGTCGAAGGTCACTCCGCCAGTGGCCTCGCTGCGCCAGACGAGCATCAGGACCAACGGCAGGGCCAGCGCCGAAGCGTGCCCTGCGGCGCGGATCCCCGACAGCCACCAGCTTCGTCCGCGGTCATGCTGGCGCACCGCTTCGGCCGAAAACGCCATCAGCCCGAGCACACCCCAGCCGAACGTATGGGTGAAGAAGACGATCAACGACAGCGGAACGAACAGCGCCGCGCGCAGCCGCGTCTTGCCCAGCCGCCCGAGCCTCAGCCACAATCCGAAGGCGAGAAATGCCAATGCGATCGACAGCGCGAAATTGACGAAGCCGAACATCAACGGGTGGCCATAAGCGAACGGCAGCGCGAACATCGCGGTCGGCGGAAGGCGGTGGTGCACCTCGCGCGCCACCCACAGCATCCCCGCCACTGTCAGCATGGGGATCGCGATCACGATCAGCTTGGCCCCCAGCTCGAGCCCGAACAGCTTGGCCATCGGGACGATCAGCAAGTCGACCCCCAGATTGCCGACCAGCGCCCATTGGAACCGGTAATATTGCTGCAGGCTCGGCGACGAGACGAGATCGAGCTCCACCCGATAGCGTCCCATATGTCCGATCAGGTCGGTCAGCGGCGGAATCGGCGGGTAGAGAAGCGGCACCGCCGCAAGCAGGATCATCGCCACGACGAACGGTCGGCCTTCCCACCACGGGCGTGGGCCGGGGGGAGCGGCCGGTGCAGCGGGCGGGATCAAGCGCGGTCGCGCCGGCCGAGCAGCCTCAACCGCAACGCGTTCAGTTTGATGAACCCCTCGGCGTCGCGCTGGTCATAGGCTCCGGCATCATCCTCGAACGTCACCGTCTTTTCCGAATAGAGGCTGTTGGGCGATTTGCGCCCGATGACCTGCACGCTGCCCTTGTACAGTTTCAGCCGGACCGTTCCCGACACTTTCGCCTGACTATGATCGATCGCCGCCTGCAACATCTCGCGCTCGGGACTGAACCACAGACCATTGTAGATCAGTTCGGCATAGCGCGGCGCAAGCTCGTCCTTGAGATGCGCCGCGCCGCGGTCCAGCGTCAATTGCTCGATCCCGCGGTGCGCAAGGTGGAGAATGGTCCCGCCCGGGGTCTCGTACATCCCGCGCGACTTCATTCCGACGAAGCGATTCTCGACCAGATCGAGACGGCCGATGCCGTGGGTCCGGCCAAGCCCGTTCAAATGCTCGAGCAAAGTCGCTGGCGACATGCCCACGCCATCGACCGCGACCGCATCGCCGCGCTCGAAATCGACCGTGATGATCTCGGGGCGGTCGGGCGCATCCTCCGGATTGACCGTGCGCGAATAGACATAGTCGGGGACCTCATCCCACGGATCCTCGAGGACTTTACCCTCCGATGAGGTGTGGAGCATGTTGGCGTCGGTCGAAAACGGGCTTTCACCGCGCTTGTCCGTGGGTATCGGAATCTGGTGCTGCTCAGCGAAGTTAATCAATGCGGTGCGGCTGGTCAGGTCCCATTCGCGCCACGGGGCGATGACCCGGATATCGGGAGCGAGCGCATAATAGCCCAGCTCAAACCGCACCTGGTCATTGCCCTTGCCGGTCGCGCCATGGCTGACCGCGTCCGCGCCCACGAGCCGCGCGATCTCGATCTGGCGCTTGGCGATCAGCGGCCGGGCGATCGACGTCCCGAGCAAATACAGTCCTTCGTAGAGCGCGTTGGCGCGCATCATCGGGAATACATAATCGCCGGCGAATTCCTCCTTGAGGTCGTCGATGAAGATATGCTCGGGCTTGACCCCCATCAGTTCGGCCTTGGCCCGCGCCGGCTCGAGCTCCTCGCCCTGGCCGAGGTCGGCGGTGAACGTCACCACCTCGCAGGCATAGGTCTGCTGGAGCCATTTGAGGATGACGCTGGTGTCGAGACCGCCCGAAAAGGCGAGCACCACACGCTTGACCGGATCTGCCATGCGGCGCCCTTCCCATGTTGCACGATAAGCGCGCGGCCTTGCCACAGCGTGCCCGCTGCTTTCAACCGGCCCGTACTTTCGAAACGCCGTTCAAGCGCGATACAGATTGGACGCGCTAGGCCGTTGAACAAACATTTAACGGAGCGTCGCCATGAAAAGGATCCTGTTCGGGACCATTGCCCTTGCTGTCGTCGGTGGTGCTGCGGTCGCGATTGTGCCGCCCGCCCCTCCACCAATGGCGCACGGCCAGACGATGCACGGGGTAATGGACGCCGCCATGCACACCCGCGCGGGCGTGACCGATAGGGTCCGCCAGCATTTCGTCCGGCTCGACTCGAACCGCGACGGCTATCTGACCAAGGTCGAGGCCGAAGCGGGTCGCGCGGCGATGACGGGCAAGCGCGGCAAGCGCGTGGCCGGTGAGCAGCACCCGATGCGGGATTCTGCGGCAATGTTCGACCGGCTCGATTCCAGCCGCGATGGAATGATCAGCCGCGATGAATTCACGCGCGGCCACCAAATGCATCAGGCGATGCGCGCTGAGCGCGATGGCGATGGCCGTCCCGAACCGCGAATGCACGGCAAGCGCGGCCACGGTGGCGGGATGGGCGGCATGCGGCTGGGCGGCAAGATGTTCGACATGGCCGACGCCAACCGCGACGCCCGCGTCTCGCTTGCCGAAGCGACCGGCGCTGCGCTGCGCCACTTCGATATGGCCGATGCCAATCGCGACGGCACGCTCACCCGTGAAGAGCGCCACCAGATGCACGAGCGGATGATCAACATGAAACACGGTAACCGCACGAGCTGACCCCTTTGGCTCGGACGGTGCAGCGGGGGCTCGGCGGGAAACCGCCGGGCCCTTTCTTGCATTTCGGAGCGCAATCCGCATCTTGTCGTCGCGGGCAAATGCGGGGCATATACGAACATCGAGCCTTGCCCTTCGCCGGAGATATCCATGCGTCTGCCCCGCTTTTCCGCCGCACTGATCCTTGCCTCGCTTCCGCTGGCCGCAGCGCAGGCCGACGAAGGCATGTGGACCTTCGATGCCTTCCCCGCAGCCAAGATGCGCGCGGCATATGGCTGGGCGCCCGACCAGGCGTGGCTCGACAAGGTCCGCCAGTCCGCAGTTCGCCTGACCGGTGGCTGCTCGGCCAGCTTTGTCTCGGACAGCGGACTGATCCTGACCAACAATCATTGCGTCGCGAGCTGCCTCGCCGATCTGTCGAGCAGCGGCAACGACCTGTTCGCCAAGGGCTATAACGCCCGCGCGCGCAGCGACGAAAAGCTCTGCCCCGGCCAGCAGGCCGAAGTGGTGACCGCGATCCGCGACGTCACCCCCGAATTGAAGGCCGCGATCGGCACCGCCACGGGCGAGGCTGCGTTCCGCGCCCGCACCGCGCGCATCGCCCAGATCGAGGCGGCCGGCTGCACCGACACCAAGACCACCCGCTGCCAGGTCGTCAGCCTCTATGGCGGCGGCCAGTACAAGCTCTATACCTATCGCAAATATAGCGACGTACGGATCGTCTGGGCACCCGAATCGCAGGCCGCACAATTCGGCGGCGATCCCGACAATTTCAATTTTCCGCGCTTCTCGATGGATGCCAGCTTCCTGCGCGCTTATGAAAACGGCAAGCCGGTCGCGACCCCGCAACATCTGCTGTGGTCGGCGCGCGCGCCGGTTGATGGCGAGCCGACCTTCGTTGTCGGCAATCCTGGCTCGACCCAGCGCCTGATGACCAGCGACCAGCGCGACTTCCAGCGCGAAGTCGGCCTGCCGATCACGCTGGCGATTTTTTCCGAGCTTCGCGGACGTCTGCTGACCGCGATGAAGCAGAGCCCGGAGCGTGAGCGTGAGGGCAAGGATCTGCTCGACGGGATCGAAAATAGCCTCAAGGTCTTTATCGGCCGGACCAAGGCGCTCGGCGATGCAAGCTTCACCGGCACGCTGACCCGCGCCGAAGCCGACCTTCGCGCCAGGAGCGCGGCCAACCCCGGGCTCGGCGATCCGTGGGGCGAGATCGCGGCCGCGGTGAAGGATTATCGCAGCTTTTATCTCGCGAACCGCTTCGTCCAGCCGTCGGGTGAATTGTTCGATTACGCTTCATCCCTGGTCCGTGCTGCGGGCGAGCGGATCAAGCCCAACAGCGCACGGCTGCCCGGCTTCAGCGACTCATCATTGCCCTTGCTCGAAAAGCAGATCCTCGACGCCAAGCCGATCACTGGGTGGCTCGACCAGTTGCGGCTCGAATGGAGTCTGTCGAAGGCGCGCGAATATCTCGGCGCCGACGATCCCGACACCCGGCTGTTGCTCGGTCGCGAATCGCCCGAGGGGCTTGCCCAGCGGCTGGTCAGCGGCACCCGCCTCGCCGACCCTGCGGTTCGCAAGGCCTTGTGGGATGGTGGCCAGGCCGCGATCAACGCCTCGACCGACCCGATGATCGTCTATGCGCGCAGCCTCGAAGCGCGCGACCGCGAGCTGACGGAAATGTATAATAATCGCTACGACGCCCCGGTCACCGCCGCTCAGGCGCGGCTCGCCGATGCCCGCTTCGCCGCTTACGGCAGCGATCTCTATCCCGATGCGACCTTCACCCTCAGGATCAGCTACGGCAAGGTCGCAAGCTGGCTCGAGCGCGGGCGCGCGGTTGCCACCCGGACGACGCTCGGCGGGACCTTCGACCGCGCCACCGGGGCTTTCCCGTTTGATCTGCCCGCCGCGTTCGTCGCCAACCGGGCCAGGATCGACCGCTCGACAACATATGATTTCGTCACCACCAACGACATCATCGGCGGGAATTCTGGATCACCGGTGATCGACAAGGACGGCCGCGTCATCGGCGCCGCGTTCGACGGCAACATCCATTCCCTCGGCGGTGACTATGGCTATGATGGATCGCTCAACCGCACCGTCGTCGTATCGACCGCCGCAGTTCAGGAAGCGCTCGAGACGATCTATCCCGCGCCGGCGTTGGTCGCGGAACTCAAGCGGAAGTAAACGCCACTCGCGGTCGGGGCTGCGCGGTTACATCGCCTCGCGATACCGCGCTTCAGCTTCGGCCATATAATCCCGCGTGATCGGCAGCGCGCGCCGGTCGCGGACATATTGCACCTGGAAATTGCACGACGCGCCGCTCTCGAACATCACGATCCCGCCGGCCAGATAAAATTCCCACATGCGGAAGAACCGCTCGTCGTACATCGCGACGATCCTGGCCTTTGCGCTGCGCACCCGCGTCAGCCAATGGCGCAAAGTGTAAGCATAATGAAGCCGCAGCGTTTCGACGTCGCTGCAAATCAGCCG
>JANPMU010000176.1:0-2747 GCA_031427095.1 Sphingomonas sp. | reverse complement strand
ATGAGGTCGGCGTGGACCCCATTGGAGACGAGATAGACGGTCGTGCCGCCGACCGGTTCGCTCCACCCGCGGTTGACCGGGATCAGCGAGCCGACCAGCGCGGCGAACAAATAGAGCGCGGGGATGGCGGCGAGCGCGAGCAGGATGCGGCGAATGATCCGGAACTTGTTGCGACGGCGTCGAGCCACTTGTCCATCCTCAATCTGCGACCGTCCCACGCAATATACGATCCGAGCGACCAAATGCCGACGATGTTTGCACGTGCACGGACGGACGGTCAGCCTTGGGCCGAATTTGCAGTAAACTGAAAGGCCGTTGCGATATGCTGATCACGCATTAAACGTTGTGACCTGAGGATGTTGAAACCCAAAATCATGGAGGCCTGAATGTCGGAATCAAACGTTAAAGATAAAGTGTGGACCGACGAAGAGAAAATCGCGGAGCAGCGCAAATGCGTCGAGCTCCATCGCTCACTCGAAAACTCACAGCAGATTGACCGTATCGTCCCCGAAACCTTTGCCAAGCAGGGTATCTATTATCACGTTGCGCCGGGGCTGGTTGATTATCAGGGCCCGGAAGGGGTGAACGAATTTTACGAAAATCTGGTCAAGGTTCTGCCTGATCTTCACGTCGAATTTTCGCACGAGTACGACCTGCCAGGTTATTCCATCCGCGAAGGCGTCTTCACCGGGACCCACTCAGCGGAATTTTTGGGTGTCCCCGCTTCAGGCAGAACGATCGGATGTCCGTTCTGTGCACTTTATGTGTTTGCCGACGATGACCCGACCATGATGATCGCGGAGCGTGTTTATTGGGACAATGTCGATCTGCAGAAGCAGATGCTCGGCGAAGTCGACATGAGCACAGTATTGCCCTGGGACAACACGAAGTAAGCGGACAAGCGGAAGTTTGCGGTGATCCGGGGAAACCCGGGTCCCGCAACTGCCCGGCCAAACACGTTGTCAAAAATCTTCGTTATCAAGATCGAAAAAGAACAATAAGCTTATGAGCGGCTAAACCGCGCAAGGCGGTCGACGATCGCCGCCATCTAACTCATTGATTGCATTATAAATACATTGGTCGGGGCGACAGGATTCGAACCTGCGACCCCCACACCCCCAGTGTGGTGCGCTACCAGGCTGCGCTACGCCCCGACCGAGCCTGCGGCCGCCGACGGCCGAAAGCCCGCGCGCTCTAGATCGCGCGGCCGGTCAACGCAAGGTGCGAGCGCCCGCCCCCCTGCTTCTTGCGTCGCCGCCAGCGTCCGTGATACGCGCCGCGCCGTCCGCAGACATCGTCCCCGCCACCCCTCGGCGCGCATCAGAAAAGATCTTTTCACCCGATGACCCACAGCATTTTCGCCGTCACCGCCGCTGCCGCTGCCGCGCCCGCCGGAACCAGCAGCTTCATCATCCAGACGATCCCGCTCGTCTTTGTGTTCGTCATTTTCTATGTGCTGATGATCCGACCGCAGCAAAGGCGGATGAAGGAACATCGGGCGACGATCGCCGCAGTCAAGAAAGGCGATCAGGTCGTCACCGGGGGCGGCATCCGCGGCAAGGTGATCAAGGTCGACGAGGATGAGGCCGAAGTCGAGATCGCGACCGGGGTCCGCGTCAAGCTGGTCAAGTCGACGTTGAGCCAGGTACTCAGCCCCAACACGAAGCCGGCCAACGACTGATGCTTGATTTCCCTCGCTGGAAAGTGTGGGCGGTCTGCCTGACGATCGCGTTCTTCATTGCTTTCGGAATTCCCAGCTTCTTTCCCAAAGCCGAGGTCGCCGGGTGGCCGGCGTGGGTGCCGCGCACCCAGATCAGCCTCGGGCTCGACCTTGCCGGCGGGAGCCATCTGCTGCTCGAAGCCGATGCCGTCGATGCCGCCAAGCAGCGCGTCGCGGCGATGGAAGACACGGTCACCACCGAGCTTCGCCGGAATGATCCGCGGATCGACATCGGCGATGTCTCGACCAGCGGCGGACGCTTGTCGTTCCTGGTCCGCGATCCGACCCAGGTCGACGCCGCGGTCGAGCGGCTGCGCGCTTTGACCCAGCCCGTGGCGCTGACCGGAAGCCGCGACTGGGACGTCAGCGTGGTCGATTCGACCCGCATCATCCTGACCCCGACCGAACAGGGCGCGACCAAGGCTTTGAAGGATTCGATGACGGTGGCGCGCGACGTCGTGCGCCGTCGAATCGATCCGCAGGGGACCAAGGAAATTACCGTTGTCGGCCAGGGCGAGCGGCGAATTCTCGTCCAGGTTCCCGGGGTCGAGGATCCCGAAGCGCTGAAAAAGCTGATCGGCCAGACCGCGCGGCTCGAATTCAAACTGGTCGAGCTGAGCGCCGACCCCGCGCAGGTCGCGGCCGGACGTGCCCCGGCGGGTGCCCAGGTGCTGCAAATGGCCGACGGCACGGGCGCGATCGCGGTCAAGCGGCGGGTGATGGTCTCGGGCGATCAGTTGACCGATGCCAAGCAAAGCTTCGGCCAGGACGGCGAGGCGGTCGTCTCGATCACGTTCAACTCGGCCGGTGCGCGTCGCTTCGGCCGGGTCACTCAGGAAAATGTCGGCAAGCCGTTCGCGATCATCCTCGACGACAAGGTGCTTTCGGCGCCGAACATCAACGAACCGATTCTCGGCGGCCAGGCGCAGATCAGTGGCAGTTTCACCGTCGAAAGCGCCAATGCGCTCGCGGTCTCGCTCGCCAGCGGCAAGCTTCCGGTCAAGTTGAACGTGATCGAGGAACGCAC
>JANPMU010000175.1:0-2226 GCA_031427095.1 Sphingomonas sp. | reverse complement strand
ATGGGGCGCACAGCATCATGGCTCCGTCGGTGGCGATGCCATCGGCTGATGCACTGATCGCAGCTGCGCTGCACGGTTCGGCTGAAGGCCAGAGCAATGCGATCGTCGGACGAGTATTGGCCGAAGCGTTGAGCGGCGGTGGACAGCAGCACAGCATCGATGCCTTGCTCGATGCACTGCCGAACCACGGGTCCGGCGGAAATGCGGCGGTGGCCGCGCTGGCAAGCCCTGCAGGGGCCGACGTCTCACCTTGGGACATGGGCCATTCAGGCGGGTTTACCGCCGGTGCATTCTTCACGATGGAGGCCTTGGCGCTTCATCATGATGCGGTTCAACCGGTAGCCAACGGGTGAGCCTGGCGAGGGCCTTCTTCGGTGGACGAGGAAGGCCCGTTGCTTTCAGACCAGAAGGGGAAAGACATGATTAAGAAGCACTGGACGTTAATCGTTCCTGGAGCAGTGCTGCTTTGCGCCGTGCCGGTTCAAGCTGCAGAATTGCGCGATGCGGTCCAATCCGCGCTCAACACCAACCCGCAAATCCGCCAGGCCGTCGCCAATCGTGCGGCGACCCGGGAAGAACGCGTGCAGGCCCAGGGCCTGTGGTATCCGCGCGTATCGGTCGAAGCATCGGCCGGTATCCGCGACCTGCGCAATCCGACGCGCCGAACCCTCAATATCGCTGGCCAGACGCTTTACCCCGTCGAAGGCAACCTGATTATTGATCAACTGCTGATCGACAGCGGCGGTCGCCAGGCAGAAATCCGTCGCCAGGCCGCGCGCACGGATGCCGCCGCCGCGCGGGTCGAGGAGCGTAGCGAATATGTCGCGCTCAACGTCTCGCGCAACTACATCGACTATATGCTGCAACAGCGGCTGGTGGCGATCGCGGAAGACAATGTGACCTTCCATCAGCGGCTCGCCGGCGACCTGCGCGAAGGCGTGACCAAGGGATCGATCAGCATTGCCGACCAGCAACAGGCCGAAGAGCGGCTGCAGTCGGCGCGGGTCCGGGTCACCGAAGCGCGTGAAGATCTGGATACGGCGGCGATCGCATTCCAGACATTGACCGGGATGCCGATCGACAGCGTGTCGATGCCACCCGATTTGTCGCAGTTAATGCCGGCGACGCTTGCAGAAGCCGAGGATCTGGCGCGCACCAACAATCCGCGCGTCCAGGAAGCGCTTGCCGATCTGGCTGTTTCGCGCGAGGAAATCCGCGCGGCAAAATCCGAACTCGGGCCGCGGGTGAACCTCGAAGGCCGCGGACGCATCGGGCACGATATCGACGGGTTCCGGGGCCGCACGAGCGACGTTCTGGGCCAGGTCGTGATGCGCTGGACCGTGTTCAATGGCGGCACCAAGGAAGCCAATGTGCGTGAGCAGCAGGGCCGTGCGGACGAGACGCATGCGCGCCTGTTCGAGCGGACCCGCCAAGCCGAGGAGGACACGCGTTCGGCGTGGAGCCGCCTCCAGAACCAGAGCCGCCTGGTCGGTGAGCTGGAAACGCAGGGCCGAGTGTCGGATGATCTTTTATTGTCCTATCGCGAACAGTTCAACGTCGGTCGGCGCTCGCTGCTCGACGTGCTTGATGCGCAGAACACCCGCTATAACGTCCAGTCCCAGGCCGAGAGCGCCCGACTGTCACGGCTTTATGCGCAATATCGCGTTCTGGCGGCGTCCAACCGACTGATCGAAGCGCTCGGCGTCACCATGCCGAGCGCGGCATATAGCGATGAGCGCAACCGCTATCGGGTCAATCCGATCCCGCCGGCGGACCTGCAGGAAAACTCGTTCCCGCTTCCGGCCATGGGTCCGCCCGCGCCGCCGAGCGGACAGTAAATCTAAAAGGACCGGGTATTGAGTTTCATGCATTGGCTGGACGCTTTGCCGTCGCGTGAGATCGACCCGGTCCTCGATTGCCTGACCTTCCTTGCCCGCCAGTCGGACCGGCCGTCTTCGCCGGTCCTGCTGCGCGCGGGACTGGCCCTGTCCGACCACGGAACATTGCCGTTCCACCAGGTTGAACCGGCGCTTGACCAGGTCGGGATGCGAGGCGAACCGATTGCCCGCAAACTGTCGGGCTGGGCCGAGCGTCAATTACCGGCAATTCTTGAACTCCATGACGAACGCGCGGCGGTACTGCTCGAGCTGCGCGATGGTGACGCATTGATTTATGCGCCGGGTCTAGCGGATCCGATGTGGGTCGCGCTGCGCGAGCTCGAAGCGG
>JANPMU010000174.1:0-2608 GCA_031427095.1 Sphingomonas sp. | reverse complement strand
GCCGGATGGACCGGCGATCTGAGCGTGGCGGGCTGGCGTAAAGTCGAAAGCAGCCTCGCGTTGCTGGTCGGCAGCGTCGCCGCATCAGCCGATCAATCCGAGCAGAGAACCGCGCCGGCGCGCCGGGTCGCGATCTGCGTGCTGCCGTTCATCAACATGAGCGGCGATGCCGAGCAGGAGTATTTCAGCGACGGGATCAGCGAGGACATCATCACCGACCTGTCGAAAGTCTCGGCATTGTCGATCGTCGCCCGCAACACCGCTTTCACGTTCAAGGGCCAGACTCTGGACGTCGGCCAGCTCGCCCGCCAGCTCAATGTCACGCACATACTCGAAGGCAGCGTGCGCAAGGCGGGCGGTCGGGTACGGATCAACGCCCAGCTGATCGACGGCGAGGCGGGGGACCATGTCTGGGCCGACCGCTACGACCGCGACCTGACCGACATTTTCGCGATCCAGGACGAAATTTCCAAAGCGATCGTCAGCGCCCTGCGACTCAAGCTGCTGCCCAAGGAGAAAAAGGCGATCGAGCATCGCGGCACGTCGAGCGTCGAAGCCTATAATCTTTACCTGATGGCGCGGCAGCACTGGATCAGCGGCAATGATGGCGACATCCGCAGAGACGAGGTGGTCGTCCGGATTTCGAAGCAAGCGGTGGCCATCGATCCGAACTATGCCAAGGCGTGGGCATTGATCGCGCTCGCCCAGGCCGAGATAAGATTTCGCCACTCCAAACCGGAAGATGCGCTCGCGTCGGCCGAGCGCGCACTCGAACTCGATCCGAACCTGCCGGAAGCGCATTGCGTCAAGGCGCGCTACCTGGCCGACGAAGACGGCGATTTTGAAGCTGCCGACCGGCAGATCCAGACCGCACTGCGGCTGGACCCCGATTCGTGGGAGGTCAACAAGGAGGCCGCCCGGCTGCTTAGCCGCAGGGGCCAGATGCGGGAGGCTATTCCTTATTTCGAAAAGGCGGCCTCACTGATGGACAGCGACTATCATTCCACCGGTATGCTGCAGACCTGCTATGCGGCGATTGACGATCCCGGAGGCGTACAGCGGTCGGCACAAATGACATTGGATCGAACCCAGAAAGTCCTGGCGCAAGACGCGTCCAATGGGTCCGCGCTCGGTTTAGGAGCGGTCTCGCTGGCGGCGCTGGGCGACGGCGAGCGAGCCAAGGAATGGATCAGGCGGGCGCTGCTGATGGACCCGGACAACCTCACCATGCAGTGGAATTTGGCATGCGCACTCGCCCGACATTTGCGCGACAAGGATGCGGCACTTGAGCTGCTCGCGAGCTTCGCCGAGCGGATTCCGCCGCCAATGGTGAAATATCTTCGCCTCGACACCGACTTCGACCCGCTGCGTGACGATCCACGCTTCGAGGAGATTGTCGTGCGCGAAGAAAAGAGAATTGCTTTATCCAGCGGAGCAGTAGCGCAAGAAAATCATGGTTCGGCGAATATGGGGTCGGCGGGCGCGACCCTCGCTTGACGCGCTGCGCAAGGCGGCGGGCTATAGCGGGCGATCGAAATAGGGAGGCGATGATGCTTAGCTGGGGCAAATGGGCGTTTGCGGTGGCCATGCCGTTGATGCTGGCGAGCTGCCTGTGGGGCCCGGGGAAGTTCACGTCCGATCTTGCGCTGCGCAAGGATGGCCGGTTCGTGCTCGATTATCGCGGCGAGATCCTGCTGCAAATGCCCGACGAGACGAATGGCGGACCCAGGCCCGGCCCGTGGGCACAAAGTATGGCGCGCTGCTATGCCGATGGGCGAACCGAGACTAGCGTTGAGGCTGTTCCGGTCGGTTTGGCGACCGCTGATGGCGCGCAAGCAACCGACGGTGACGAGACCCGCCCGTGCACGCCTGGCGAGCTCGCCAAGCTCAAGACCGACTATGAAAAGCAGGCTATCGAAAAGGCCGAGCTGAAGCGCAAGGAAGCCGATCAGACCGCGAAGATGCTCGGGCTCCCCGGCAGCGACGATGAATCCAACCGGCGCTTCGCCGCGAATATGATGAAATATCAGGGCTGGCGGTCGGTGCGCTATGTCGGGAAGGGCGTGTTCGATGTCGATTATCATTTCGAGGGCCGCGTCGGGCAGGATTTTGTCTTCCCGATGATGCCCGATAGCGATCTGATCGTGCCGTTCGTCATGATCCGCCGCCGCAATGACGGGTCGGTCATGGTCACCGCGCCGATGCTGACCGGAGCGACGGGACCGTTCGGCGCGCGGGCGAAAGCGCTGGGTATGCCCGGTTCCAGGGACGGGCCGCCATCGCGGGCGCTTGGCGTGTTCAGCATCACCACCGACGGCGAGATATTGACCAACAACAGCGAGGACGGACCCGCCGCGGTTCCGACCGGACGGCGGGTGAAATGGGAGGTCGGTCCCGGATCGACCCGGGTGCCGGAAATGCTGGTCCGGCTTTAGGGGCGCTTTCTCAATTCGTCGCGAATCTCGGTTAGCAGATCGGCTTCGCTCGGCCCCGCCGGTGTGTCCTCGCCGCGCTGCTTCATGCGGTTGGCGGCGCGGACGATGAGGAAGATGACGAAGGCGAGGATCAGGAAGTTGATCACCACGGTGACGAACTGGCCCCAGCCGAG
>JANPMU010000173.1:0-2152 GCA_031427095.1 Sphingomonas sp. | reverse complement strand
TCTTTCGGGCGTCGCGCCCGGCGGCAAGGTCAATCTTGCCTCGGGCGAAAGCGCCGCGATCGAGCTCGTCCCCACGCGCGGCCGATACAAGGTCCATTGCGGGCGCTTCAGTCACAAATGGCGCGGGATGAAGACCGAAATCCTGGTCCAGTAAAGCGTCAGCGCCGCTCGATCATACGCACCATCGCCGCGTGGCGAACGCTTTCGTCGCCATAGGCATCCTCGAGCATCGCCCGGACCTTGTTCAGCTCGCTTTCGCTCATATGCTCGATGCCGATGAATTCATTGCGCGCATCGCCGACCGCACGGATTAATTCGTCCAGTTTGGCCTGGATCGCCGAAGCGTCGCGGTTCTGCGCATTCTGGATCAGGAACACCATCAGGAAGGTGACGATCGTCGTCCCGGTGTTGATCACCAGCTGCCATGTGTCCGACCAGCCGAACAGCGGGCCTGAAAGCGCCCAGAAGATGATGATCGACAGCGCCAGCGCGAACGCCAGCGGCTGCCCCGCCGCCGCCGCGACCTTGGCTGCAAGATGTTCAAAAATGTAATTCATCGGCACCCCTCCCCCGTCGGGGTCGACCATGCGCGGCTCGGCGCCCTGTGTGAAGCGCTGTTCAGGCGGCGCGGAAGGCTGCAGCGAGGATCGTGAATGCCCCCAAACGAGAAATGGGGGCCGGCATTGCTGCCAGCCCCCACTGCGCCGAGCGAAGGATCTGCCGGTGTTTGTGACCTGATCCGCCGAAGCTTCACCGTCCTCAATCCTGGCTCACCAGCTCAGGCGTCGCTTCCCAGCATGATTGACCCGAAGGACATTCTCACTGTTCCGCGGCCCTTCTTGGATCGAACCCCTTTCGCGTCTGCTTCCCCCGGAGGTTCGGCTTTCGCGACAGAAGGATCAACTCTTCCGGCGCCTCTTGCCAGCTGGTCCGGAATGTCTGTCCAATTTCCGCTTCCGAAGAAGCAAATCTCTTTCAAACGCTCCATCGCCTGCCGGCGGAGATCGGGTCTTCCGTCCTTGGTCTCCCGAAGGAGGCCGGGGACTTCCGTCCCGATCACCCGCTTCTTATGCGCGCCTCCCCCGAGTCGCTCAAAGCGGATTCTGCACGCCCGCGCCTGTGGATAATGGGGATATCGCGCATAACTGACCGAATTCGATCGGTTTCGATTGAATCGATCATCGCGGGCTTGATCCGGGATCCACTCAAATAGTCTCCAATTGCCCTTCTGTTCCGCCTTCTTTACCTCGCCTGCGTGCCCGACTCCGACCTCCCGAACGCAGAACCCGGCTATCTCGCCGGTCTCAACCCTCCGCAGCGCGAGGCGGTGCTGACCACCGAAGGCCCGGTGCTGGTGCTCGCCGGCGCGGGCACCGGCAAGACCGCCGCGCTGACCGCGCGCCTCGCGCACCTCATCGCCACCCGCCGCGCCTGGCCGTCGCAGATTCTCAGCGTGACCTTCACCAACAAGGCGGCGCGCGAGATGAAGGAGCGGGTTTCGGCGATTTCGGGCGGCGCGATCGAGGGCCTCCCATGGCTCGGCACCTTCCATTCAGTCGCCGCGCGCATGCTCCGTTCCCACGCCGAACTCGTCGGGCTCCAGTCCAATTTCAATATCCTCGACACCGACGACCAGCTGCGCTTGCTCAAGCAGCTCATCCTTGCCGCCAAGCTCGACGAGAAACGCTGGCCCGCGCGCCAGCTTGGCCAGCTGATCGACCGCTGGAAGAACCGCGGCTGGACCCCCGCCCAGATCGATGCCGGCCAATCCGAAGCCTTCGCGCAAGGCCGCGGCGCCGAGCTTTACGCCGCTTACCAGGCGCGTCTCGCGACCTTGAACGCGTGCGACTTCGGCGACTTGCTGCTCCACATGCTGGTGATCTTCCGTGCTCACCCCGACGTCCTCGAAGCCTATCGCGAGCGCTTCAAATATATCCTCGTCGATGAATATCAGGACACTAATTCGTCGCAATATGAGTGGCTCAAACTGCTCGCCGAGCCGCGCCGCAATCTGTGCTGCGTCGGCGACGACGATCAGTCGATCTATTCGTGGCGCGGCGCCGAGGTCGCCAACATCCTGCGCTTCGAAAAGGATTTCCCCGGCGCCGCGATCATCCGCCTCGAACAGAATTACCGCTCGACCCCGCACATC
>JANPMU010000172.1:0-2186 GCA_031427095.1 Sphingomonas sp. | reverse complement strand
GCGGTCGCGACCGGCTTCGCGATCGCCATCCCGGCAGGGTATGAGGGGCAAGTCCGCCCGCGATCGGGGCTGGCGCTCAATCACGGCGTCACCTGTCTCAATACGCCGGGAACGATCGACAGCGACTATCGCGGCGAGGTCAAAGTGATCCTCGTCAATCTGGGCACCGAACCGTTCGAGGTGAAGCGCGGGATGCGGATCGCGCAACTGGTTCCCGCGCCGGTGCTGCGCGCCGACTTTGCCGAGGTCGACAGTCTCGAGCCGACTCACCGCGGCACCGGAGGGTTCGGGAGCACCGGGCGATGAGCCTCAGCGACGAGGAACTGGCCCGTTATGCACGCCATATCGTTTTGCCGCAGGTTGGCGGGGCGGGGCAGGTCAAGTTGAAGGCGGCGCGGGTCGCGCTGATCGGTGCAGGCGGGATCGGAAGTGCCGCCATCCCAGCGCTGGCCGGGGCGGGTGTCGGCGCGCTGACGATCATCGATGATGATGTCGTCGATATCAGCAATTTGCAGCGCCAGACGATCTTTGGCGAGGCCGATGTGGGTGGCGGCAAGGCCGAGCTCGCCGCACGCTTCGTCACCGCGCTCAACCCGCATGTCGAAGCCTGTGCCGTCGAACGGCGGATTGACCCCGCCAACGCCGCCGGTCTGCTTGCCGGGCACGACCTCGTCCTCGACGGTTGCGACAATTTCGCGACCCGGCTGGCGGTCAGCGATGCGTGTATAGCGCTCGGCATTCCGCTCGTGTCCGCCGCCGCAGCGCAGTTCCAGGGGCAGGTCGGGCTGTTCCGCGGCAAGCCCTGCTACCGCTGCTTCGTCGGCGACGCGTTCGACAGCGACGATTGCGACAATTGCAGCGAATTGGGCGTGCTCGGCGCGCTGACCGGGACGGTCGGCAATTTCGCCGCGCTGGTCGCGATCCGGGCGATCGTCGGGATCGGCGAGGATGTCGCGGGCAAATTGTTCCTGTTCGACGGGGCGAGCCTCGAATGGCGGACGATGCGGCTTCCGCCCGACCCCGGTTGCCGGACGTGCGGTCAGGCGAGCACCTGAGCGATCCGCTCGACCAGGCGGCGCGCGACGTCGTCCTTGCTGCACTCGGGCCAGTCCTCGACCCCCTCGGCGGAGACCAGATGAACGCGATTGCGCGCGCCGCCCATGACGTCTCCCGAGACGTCGTTGGCCAGAATCCAGTCGGCGCTTTTGGCGGTGCGCTTGGCAGCGGCATTGGTCAGCAAATCATCGGTCTCGGCGGCGAATCCGATCAGCAGACCGGGGCGCTTCGGGTGGGTCCCGAGGGTCGCGAGAATGTCGGGATTGGGGGCGAAGCGCAGCGCGGGCGGGCCGTCGCTTTTCTTGAGCTTGGTCGGCGAGGCCTCGACCCGCCAGTCGGCGACTGCTGCAACGAGGATCGCGGCGTCGGCGGGGAGCGCGGCCTCGACCGCGTCGGCCATTTGCGCTGCGGTTTCGACGTCGATGCGGGTGACGTTTCGCGGAGTGGCGAGCGATACCGGACCGGCGATGAGGGTGACGCGAGCACCCGCCTCGGCGGCGGCGGCGGCGATGGCAAAACCCTGTTTACCCGACGAGCGGTTGGCGAGCATTCGCACCGGGTCGATCGGTTCGTGGGTCGGACCGGCGGTGACGAGGATGTGCTTGCCTGCCAATATTCCGGCTCGAGCGAAGGATTTCGATTCGAGGAACGCGAGAATCGCTGCCGGTTCTGGCAGTCGCCCCGGGCCATATTCGCCGCACGCCATTTCGCCCTCGTCGGGATCGATGATGGTGATGCCGTCGGTGCGCAACTGCGCGACATTGCGCATTGTCGCGGCGTGTTGCCACATGCGGACGTTCATCGCCGGGGCGACGATCACCGGCTTGTCGGTGGCGAGCAGCAAAGTGGTGGCGAGGTCATCGGCGATTCCGGCGGCCATCTTGGCGATGAGGTCGGCGGTCGCGGGGCAGACGAGGATCAGATCGGCGGCACGGGAAAGCTGGATATGGCCCATCTCGACCTCGTCCTTGAGGTCCCACAGGCTGGTGTAGACTTTCGCTTCAGCGAGCGCGGCGAGGCTCATCGCGGTGACGAACTGCTCGCCACTTTTGGTCAGCACCGGGGTCACCGAATGGCCCGCTTTCCTGAGCAGCCGCACCAGCTCGCATGATTTATACGCCGCGATCCCG
>JANPMU010000171.1:0-1852 GCA_031427095.1 Sphingomonas sp. | reverse complement strand
CGCCCCGGTGAGGATCGGCGCGGCCTTCGATTTCAGGCTGTAACGGAGGAAAGTAGAACGGCTCAGCCCAGATTGCACGGTTTCCGGTCGCGCTTGCACCAGGAAAAGCAGGCCGCTTTCGCCATCCTTCGCCCATTCAAGATCCATCGGGCGACCGTAATGCCTTTCCACCGTCGCGGCCCAGCGGCCCAGTTCCAGAATCTCGTCATCATCCAGCACGAATTTTCGGCGCTCCGCCGGGGTGGTCTCGACGATCCTGGTGAGCTTGCTGCCGCCCTCGGCGTAGAGCATCTTGAGGGCCTTGCCGCCGCAACTCTTCTCTATGATCGGACGCGCGCCGGGCTGCTCTAGCAGAGGCTTGAACACGACATATTTGTCCGGATCGACCGAACCCTGCACCACGGTCTCGCCAAGTCCCCAGGCCGCGCTGATCGTCGCGACATGAGGGAATCCCGTTTCCGTGTCGATGGTGAAGATCACGCCCGATCCAGCAAGATCGGCGCGCACCATTTGCTGAATGCCGATCGACAAGGCCACGGCGAAATGATCGAAGCCCTTGGCATCGCGATAGCTGATCGCGCGATCGGTGAAGAGCGAGGCGAAGCAGCGCAGACAGGCATCGAGCAAGGCGCGGTGACCCCGGATGTTGAGGAAGGTTTCCTGTTGCCCGGCAAAGCTTGCATCGGGCAGATCTTCAGCTGTGGCGCTGCTGCGGACAGCAACGGCCAGTTCCTTCATGCCATAGCGCGCTGCAAGGCCGTCATATGCTGCAAGGATTTCTCCGGTCAGCCCATCGGAAATGCGGCTGCTGAGAATAAGTTCGCGAATGGAGCTGCCTGCCTCCTGAAGGCTCACCTCACCGGCATGATAGCGACGGATCTGCTCGCGCATGGCTGGCTGGGTCCCGCTCTCAGCGAGGAAGGCACGAAAGGCGTCGGCGGTCGTGGCAAAGCCAGCCGGAACGCGCACCCCGCTTTTACCAAGTTCGCGCACCATTTCGCCCAGCGAAGCATTCTTACCGCCAACAGAGGGCACGTCGGCAATGCCAATGTCCTCGAACCATAGAACGGACGGTTGCGCCATGATCGGTTTCCTTATGATGGGTTATTTGATCGCATAGGTCGCGTTGGATTGCCAATAGTTCCCGTGCCCACTCGCGCGTGCGATCGTATAGAGCTTGGCAAGCTCGATGGGGATATTTCGCTCGCGCAATTGGTGACGACATGACACACTGAAACATGGCGGAAGAGACGAGCGGAACCTGTTCTCGGCTGAAGGCAGCCGGTAAGGATACCGGATCATTACGGATGTGAGACGAATCTCTCCCATGCGATGAGTGGCCGTGCTATGTTTGCTGCCGGGCCTGCTTCAGTCGACCGCATTTGCTGAAACACCAGAGGTATCCGGTTCGGTTCTGAGGATCGAGGGTGCGATCGGTCCCGCGACCTCGGACTATGTCGCGCGAGGCCTCGCACATGCCGCCGGAATCGGCGCGCCAATGGTGCTAATTCGCATGGACACACAGGGCGGTCTCGACGTCTCGATGCGCGAGATCATCCGCGCGATCGTCAATGCACCAATGCCGGTGGTGACCTATGTCGGGCCGAGCGGTGCACAGGCGGCACAGATTGCGGCGTGGGTGAGCGGAGCGTCGCCTCGTCTGGGTGAAATCAAGCGACGAGCTTGCGGGATTGCTTCGTCAACCGGAGGAGCGTCACGATCTGACCAGCAGCACCATGACCTTTGACGTTAGACCATTCCTAGGGAAGGGAATGGTTGCCTCATACCACAGCTGGCCATCGACCGTGACCTGCGCTTCGCCGGTCTGCAGCCCATCGGGATTGTCGACCCG
>JANPMU010000170.1:0-7201 GCA_031427095.1 Sphingomonas sp. | reverse complement strand
CGGCGCATTCAAATATGGCGCTCCGCCGCATGGCGGATCGGCCCCGGGCATCGACCGGATCGTGATGCTGCTGGCGGGCGAGCCCAACATCCGCGAGGTGGTCGTCTTCCCGATGAACCAGAAGGCCGAGGATTTGATGATGAGTGCGCCCGCTCCGGTCAGCGTCAAGCAATTGCGCGAGCTCGGCATCCGCATCGTCGGCGATGCGGCTATTCCGCCGGCCGGACATTGATCAAAGTTAGAAGATGGCGATTGCTGGTCCAATTTGGATGCGGTAAGTCGCGTTCGTGCCGATCGGTTTAACGCAATTTGAACGGGGGGAACCGTTCACTGGCGATTTCCCTGCGACGCTTGCCGCGTTGCAGGATCGTCTTGCGGTGCTCCAGCTCGCCCAGACCGTTCACCGCAAGCGCGCCATCATCCTGTTCGAAGGCTGGGAAGGCAGCGGCAAGAAGCGCGCCCTGAAGCGGCTGACAGCCGCCTGGGACCCATGCCATTTCGCCACGCATTGCGTCGCGGGCAGTGATGGCGCCGATCAGGACAGGCATTGGCTGGCGCGCTTCTGGACCACGCTTCCGCCGGCCGGCCACACGACGCTGCATTACCGCAGCTGGTATCGCAAGGTGGTTGACGACCGGGCGCTCGGCCGCGGCAAGCCCAAGGACTGGGCCCGCGCGTATGACGAGATCAATGAATTCGAATCGCAGCAGCGCGATCATGGCACGCTGATCATCAAGCTGTTCTTCCATGTCTCGGCCGCGGTTCAGGACGAGCGGCTGCGCGAGCGCGGCGAGCATGAATGGCGCAAATGGCTGATCGAGCCCGAGGATTTGCGCAGTCAGGTCGCGCACGATGCTTATTTCGCGGCATGGCAGGACATGTTCAGGCACACCGACACGCGCTGGGCGCCGTGGAGCGTAATCGATGCCGGCGACGAACGCTCGGCGCAGATTGCGGCGCTGACCGCAATTGTCACGGCGCTCGAGAAAGCGGTTTCGCTCAAGCCCCCCGCCAACGGGGACAAAATGGTCATGCTCGCCCAGCAGAAATATACCTGAGCCGCTGAACCGCGCTTAGTCTGTTTCCGCTTCGCTCAATCGGCACCGGCCCGCTCCCCCACCCGGCCTCCCATAGAATACACTGATTGGGTGGCCGGATAAGGGAGCGGGCCGGTGCGGGCTGACTGAAACAGACTTTAATCCGGATATTCGATCGTCAAGATCTCATAGGCTCGACTCCCTCCGGGCAAAATAACCTCGCGGACATTGCCGACCGCCGCGCCGCGCAGGGCGCGCGCAAGCGGCGAGTTCCAACTGATGCGCGAATCGGTCGCGTCGGCCTCATCGTCGCCAACCAGCGTCACCCGCCGCCATGCGTCATCGCCGTCGCCGTCCAGCGGCACGATCAGCACCGTCGCACCGAAATAGACGTGCGATCGATCCGCCTGCGCTGCCGGATCGACGACCTTGGCCGCCGTCATCAGTCGCGACAGATGGTCGATCCGCCGGTCGACCTCGCGCAGCCGTTTGCGCCCGTAAATATAATCGCCATTCTCGCTTCGATCGCCGTTTGCCGCCGCCCATGCGATCGTCTCGACCAGCTTGGGCCGCTCGCTGCCGAACAATGCGTTATATTCCGTTCGCAGCGCCGCAAAACCGCGCGGGCTGATCGGTCTCGGTGCCAGCGGCGCGCGTGCCATCTTGCTCAGCCCGGGCGCGACTTGCCGAGGTAAGTCGACAGATGGACCGGCGCCGCATGCATGCCCGAAGGGTTGATCCGGTCATAAACCACGCAATTCTCGAGCACCCGCTGGACATAGCCGCGGGTCTCGGTGAACGGGATATCCTCGATCCACCGGACGATGTCCGCGCCGGGCAGTCGCGGATCGCCATTGGCATTGATCCATTTGCGGACATTGCCCGGTCCGGCGTTATAACTTGCCACTGCGAGCGGGTAATTGCCGCCCCACTGGTCGAGCAGGCGCTGGAAATACGCCGACCCGAGCAAGACATTATACGCCGGATCGCTGGTCAGCCGGGATGGTTCGTACGCCATCCCCATCTTGCCCGCTTGCTCGCGCGCGGTGCCGGTCATCAACTGCATCATCCCGCGCGCGCCCGCGCCGCTGATTGCGGTCCGGTCGAACGAACTTTCCTGGCGGGTGATGCCATGCGTCAGCGACCATAGCCGCCCGCTCGGCACACTCCCCGAAATCGTCGGGAAGGCTGAGCGCATATAGAATGTCGAGCCGCTATTGCGTGCGGACCGCGCGATCCACACCGCAAGATCTTGCCGTCCGATCTGACTTGCAAGCTCGGACGCGAGCAGCCGATCGCTATCGCTGTCGACCGCTTCGGACAAAGCGCGGACGAACAGGCTCTGCTCCTCGCGCCGTCCGGTCAGTCCAAGCTGGCGGGTCGCGCGGACCAGCCGCTTCTGCGCGAAACTGGCTCGATATTCGGGCGTGATGGTCATCGCCGGAGCGATTTGCGGCCCAGGAACCGACCGGCCAAGCCGCTCCAGCGCAAGCTGCCCGTAGAACAGCTCGGGAAAAGCCGCAGCTCGCTCGAAATAGCTGTTGGCGTCCAGCTTGCCTGCCGCACTGGCCGCGCGTCCGGCCCAATACAGCCCCTTCGACGCCACCTGGAGAGATCGCCCGCCGCGCGAATAACGCTCGAACAAAGCGATCGCCTCGCCCGGCCGCCCGATCTGCCGGAGCGCGACTGTCCCGGCGAGCCACGTCAGGCTGGTGTAATCGTCGCGCACCCCGAGCGGCTTCAGGCTGATGTCGGTTCCCGCCGGGAAAGCGTCGTCGACCTGCCGCGATATGTCATAAGCGGTCTCCCATTGACGGTCGGCGGCGGCACCACGCGCCATGAGCAATTGCAGCTCGTACCATTTTTCGGGATCGACCGGCCGCATCGTGAAACTGTGCGGACGCGCCAGAAGCAATCTGGCGGAGGGCTCGTTATTGCCATCGCGAAGATAGCGCGCGCGGTCCATCAGCAGGCCGGCGTCGCTCGACGTTGCGGCGGCAATCGCGGCATATTGAGTTTCCGCGTCGATTGCGCGGGTCTGCATCGCAATCCGCGCCATGAACGCGCCGCGCCGTGCCGGGCTCGCCCAGAAGATCATCCGCTGCGCGTCGACCGGTTTGCGGTCGGACAATAGACGGTCGATCCTTCGCTCATGGTCGCTGGTGGTGAAACTCGGCCCGAATCGCGCCTGCAAACCTGCTTCATCGATGATCGTCAGCCCGCTTGCGCTCCACGCCTCGCGCGCCGCCGCAAGCGCTTCGGCCGGACGTCCGGACACCGCGAGGGCTTCGGCCAGCCTGGCAAAACCATTGCCGCTGGTCGGCGGATCGGTCCGGAAAAACGCGATCACGCTTGCCGGACTCTCGCCCGGCCGAAGCGACCGTTCGGCACTCTTGCGCAGACTTGCCTCGCCCGGCCAGCCCGGATTGCTGGCAAGGAAGCGCGCATAATCGCCAAAGCTGTAATTGTCGCTCTGCCGAAGCCGCCGCCACTCGCCCAGCGCATAGTCCATGTCGGTTGACGTCTGCGGAGCGACCGCGACATAGGCCGGGCTGACCGGCAGCGGATATTGGATCGCGCCGCTGGCGGCGCTGGCCAATATCACCGGGACGAACATGGATATGCGCCTCATGCTGGACATAATGCGGTCGTGGTCCTTATCAGTCGCTGAACGAAGCATCGCTTGGCGACCCTAACGCCACTGATGACTCCTCGTGAAGGAAAAAGTTCATGTTTTTCGGGTCCATACCCGCACTGGTCACCCCTTTTGCGGGGGGACAGGTCGATGAAGAGGCGTTTCGCGACCTGATCGAATGGCAAATCGAGGAAGGCAGCAGCGCGCTCGTGCCCTGCGGAACGACCGGCGAAGTCGCGACGCTGGAAATGGATGAGCAGTACCGGATGTTCGCGATCACGGTTGATCAGGCGCGGGGACGTGTCCCGATTATTGCCGGTTGCGGATCGAATTCGACCGCGACCGCTATCGCCCATATGGCGGTGGCGAAGACGGCGGGTGCCACAGCGGCGCTGGTTGTCATCCCCTATTACAACAAGCCCAGTCAGGCCGGAATCGCGGCGCACTTCCGCGCGCTCGCTGACGCCTGCGACCTGCCGATCATCGTGTACAACGTGCCGTCGCGGACCGTCGCCGACATTTCGGTCGAGACGCTCGCCGAAATTTCCCGTCTGCCGAGCATCGTTGGTGTCAAGGACGCCAGCGGCAATCTCGCCAGAGTGGCCGCGCAGCGACTCGCTTGCGGCCCCGAATTCTGCCAGCTTTCGGGCAATGACGAAACCGCCCTGGGCTTCAATGCGATGGGCGGGGTGGGGTGCATCTCGGTCACCGCCAATGTCGCTCCGCGGCTGTGCGCCGAATTCCAGGCGGCAACGCGCGAGGGTCGCTGGAACGACGCACTCGCGCTTCAGGACAAGCTTTATCCGCTGCATGACGCGATGTTCAGCGACGCCTCGCCCGGTCCGGCTAAATATGCGCTCAGCAAGGTCCGCCACGGCTTTCCCACTGAACTGCGGCTGCCGCTGAGCGAGCCATCGCTCGAAAGCTGCGCTGCGGTCGATGCCGCGCTGGTCAATGCGGGGTTGATCTGACCGCCGATGGCGAAGCCGCTGCCAGCCCCGTTCGACAAGGTCAAAATCGTCGCCGAGAACCGTCGCGCGCGTTACGATTATTACGTCGAGGAGCGCTTCGAGTGCGGGATTGCCCTGCGCGGGACCGAAGTGAAGGCGCTGCGGATCGGCGAGGGATCGATCGCCGAAGCTTATGCTGCGGTCGAAGGCGAGGAAATCTGGCTGATCAACGCCACGATTCCCGAATATAGCCACGGCAACCGCCTCAACCATGAAATGCGGCGGAAGCGGAAATTGTTGCTCCGCAGCCGGGAAATCGCCAAGCTGCAAGGCGCGGTTGCCCGCCAGGGCCTGACGCTCGTTCCATTGTCGATTTATTTCAACGGGCGAGGCAAGGCCAAGGTCGAGCTGGCGATCGCGCGAGGCAAGAAAATGCACGACAAGCGCGATACCGAGAAAGAACGCGACTGGAAGCGCGAACAGGGCCGGCTGCTGCGCCAGCATGGCTGATCTGTCCGATATTCTGGGCCGCTTCGTGGGTCGCCATGCGCCGACCCGCGACGATATGCTCAAGAGCCGCTGGCTCCGCCCGTTCGGCGAGCGCGTCCGCCGTTCCGACCTGTGGCGCTTCACCCGCCGCTCGGTTCCGCGCGGGGTCGCGGTCGGCCTGTTCGTCGGGATTTTCCTGATGGTGCCGGGGCTTCAGATCGTCGGCGCGGCGCTGATGTCGGCGCCGTTCCGTGCCAATATCCCGATCGCTGCGGCGATGACCTTCTTGTCCAATCCGGCGACCACACCATTGTTTCTGGTTGCTGCGATCACGGTCGGTAACCGCATGGGATTCCACGCGGATCTGACGACCTTTGAAACCCTCGCGACGACCCATGCGAGCATTGGACGGTGGCTCGCCTGGCTCGTGTCCGATGCTGCTCCCGCGATGCTCTCGGGTCTCTTCGTGATTGCCCTGGGCATCGCGTTGATCGGCTTTGTCGTGTCGTTGGTCGGATGGCGCTGGTGGATCGCGCGCAAATGGCGCCGACGCCAATTCTCGACGATGGTCTGATGGGCGAAAATGTCGCCGATCTTGCCGGCCTGACCGTTGCCTGCGAACCTTGCCAGGCTTCGCTTGGTCGCGCTCCGGCGCGGGTTCGCATCTGGTAGAGGATGCTTCAACAACAGCTCACCGCGATAGAAGTCGAACCGCTTGAGGGTGGACTGCGCTGGCTGTTGCCTGCTTTGTTTGCCGCGGCGCTGGGCAGCGGGGCATTGTTGTTCTGGGCGTTTGAGCAACCCCATTTGTCGGTCCTGTTCGTCGGGGCGCTCATCGTCATGCTCGGTGCGGGCTATGTGATCGAGCGGCGCGTCGTGCGCGTGGCCATGACCGCGCCGACTGCGCAACCGGATCAGGCGATGATCGGCGCGATGCTCGCATTGACCAGCGACGCGGTGGCGCTGAGCGATGGCGAAGGTCGGCTGATGATGGTCAACCCGGCGTATCGGACGCGCTTCGACGGCACGCCCGGTCCGCTCGCAATCGGCATCGACGACGAAGCCCGCGCAACACTTGAAACCGCGCGGATGCTGGCGTGGCGCGACGGTTCGGGATGTGTCGGCGGAGTGGCCACGACTGGTGGCCGGGCGGATGTCGATGTCGCGCGGGTGGGGGCAGGGAGCGACTTCCTGCTGTGGCGCTTCCCCCGCGCGGCCCAACCGGACGCGCTTGGTGTCGCCGCCAAACAGGTCGCGGGGGCGACCGGCGAACGGCTCGCGACGGCGGGTGTACTTGCGGCCCTGATCGATGGCGAAGGCCGTCTGCTCGCCGCCAACAAATTATTCACCGACCGCGCCCTGCCGCAAGGCTCAGCGGATTCGATGTTGAATTTCGCGGATCTCGTCGAGACGGGCGAAGACGGCCATTTGCGCCTGCGCGCCGAGGGTGACGGTGGGCGAGCCTTGCGCAGCGTCCACGTCCCGCTCGACTCCGCTCAGGAAAGCGGTGTCGGCACCGTCCTGATGTTCGACACGCTCGAAAGCGGTTCGCTATCCAGCTCGACCACTGTCCAGGTGCTGCTCGAATTGCTTCCGATCGGCCTTGCACTGGTCGATCGCGACGGTCGCTTCTTGACCATGAACAAGGCGTTCCGTGCCGCCGGTGGGATCCGAGATGCAAAGATGCCCGCTTACCCCGGCGATCTCGTGGTCAAGGAAGACAAGGCTGCGGTCGCCGACGCGGTCCGCCGCAATGCGCGCGGACCGGCGATGTCGGGGGATCTCGCGATCCGGCTCGGGCATCAATCGGGCGAGCCCGTCGCGCTGACCATCGCCGGCCTGCGCGGTCTCGGCGATGCCGCAGTCCTGCTCCTGCTCAAGGACAATAGCGAGGAAGCCAAATTGAAACGTCAGGTTGCGCAGGCGACCAAGATGCAGGCTGTCGGCCAGCTCGCCGGTGGCGTTGCGCATGATTTCAACAACATCCTCACCGCGATTATCGGTCATTGCGACCTGATGATGATGCGCCACACGCCCGGTGACAGCGATTATGACGACATCCAGCAGATCAAGTTGAACTCGAATCGCGC
>JANPMU010000169.1:0-21364 GCA_031427095.1 Sphingomonas sp. | reverse complement strand
TCAGGACCGATCGGCTGGCCCCCACCCCTCGCGTGGGGCGCGGATCCGGCGCGGTTGACCATGGCGCGCAAGCGATGGCATGGGCGGCGGTGTCGGTGCGGGTATAGCTCAATGGTAGAGCACTAGCCTTCCAAGCTTGTGACGCGGGTTCGATTCCCGCTACCCGCTCCAGCCGTCGTCCCGGCCGATCGGCCAAGTTGACACATATGCCGGGCATCGCCATTGCGCGCGCCTTGTCGCCTGGAGAGGTGGCCGAGTGGTTAAAGGCAGCAGACTGTAAATCTGCCCGTGCAAGCGTACGCTGGTTCGAATCCAGCCCTCTCCACCAGCGCCCTGCCCGCCGCACTCGGCTGGCGGCCCCATTTCCCCGCACAGCGATGCGCTGAAATATGTCCGTTTTGGTGTGAAGCGGTCTTTTTTCGCGATAATCCGTTTCTGATGTAAGACACTCGGGACTCGGTCGATGGCCGCTCGCGCCTGCGTCGGTCCGGAAAGGAATGTGGTTGGCAACCAGCGTGCTTGGACACGAAGATCAGGACGGGATTGATCCGTCGATTGCCGATCGGGTTGGCCGACTGAGCAGCGGGCAGCTCGACTGCCTGCGGTTGGTCAATTTGCATTTATCGTCGAAGGAAATCGCCAACGAGCTCAAGATTTCCTCGCATACCGTCGACCAGCGCATTCGCGGCGCGCTCCAGATTCTCGGGGTTGAGCGCCGCTCGCAGGCGGCGCGCGTCGTGGCACAGGCGTCCGAGCCATATCAGCGATTGATACATCAAGCGCCGTATATTGAGGGCGGCGACATGATCGGCCAGTCGAATGGGGCGGTCAGCTATCAGATTCGGCACGCTGATCGTGCAGGGAAGCCCGGACTTCCCGGTTTTAATACCGAGCAAGGATCGGGAATCGCCCGGTCTTCCCTGCCATTGCCGTTCGCCACGAGGAGCAACCCCAGGAACGAGATGAGCGTCGGCTTTCGGCTGCTCTGGATTGCCCTGATCGCGATTGGAGCCACTTTTTCGGCCGGGATGTATCTGGCCGGGCTCGAAAGTCTCGGCAGGCTGCTGGGCCGCTAACCCCCGACGACCGCTTGTTTCGCAATTCATCCGGCGCGCCCATGGCGCTTCCGGGAAGGAACAGTCATGCGCAAACAACAAATCGAAAATGCCGCCTACGACGTCGCCACCCAGGTCCGTACGGTCGAGGATTGCATCGAATCCGCCCTCGCCGAAATCGCCGACCTGCAGGGCAAGATGATCCACGCCCGCGCCGTCGCCGGGGTTGCGACCTCGGTCGGGCACCCGGCTTTCGAGCAATTGATGGGAGCCATGCAGGGCCTCGTCACCGCGCGCGGCGGAATGGCCAATTGCCACGCCGAGCTTCGCGAAGCGACCCAGCTGGTACCCGGCCTGCGCACAGTCGGCTTCGGCGATCTTTCCGAATGCCCGCCTACTAAGAAGGCAGGTCTCGATCTTCGCATCGTCGCCTAAAGCTGGTTGACCGGGCCATGGCGACATGGTCCGGTCCCGTGACGATGAACCCTGTCCTGTATCTGACCTTGCTGATGCTAACGTGCGCCTATGCGATCGTTCGCGGTCGGGAGGACGAACGAATCGCGGCGCTGGTGTGCCTCGCCGCAAGCTTTCTGACGCCGATCATGCTGTCGCCGCTGACCGAGCGCTACGCGAATGTCGAAAGCGGCGAATTGTTGATCGATTTTGCGGTGCTCACCGCGTTCATGCTCGTCGCGCTGCGCTCGGACCGTTTCTGGCCATTATGGTTGGCCGGTCTCCAGCTGACCACCAGCATGGCCCATGCCCTGAAAGCGATCCATCTCGAGCTGATGCCGCAAGCCTATGCCGCGGCGGAGAAATTCTGGAGCTATCCGATTCTCATCATACTCGCCGCAGGAACCTGGCGCGGCCACCAGCGGCGGATGCGCGAACAGGAAGCCGCCTGACGATTTCTTTTTCACCGGCGCACTCTGGGCTACAGCGGTCGTCGATGGCCGCGATCACCCCCCAAGTCCGCGCATTGCTCGATGCGATCGATGAACCGACGCTGCTGGTCGCGAGGGAACGGATCATTGCCGCAAATTCCGCCGCGCGGGCTTTGCTCGGCGAACGCATCGAAGCGAGCGATATCCGCCTTGCCATTCGCCACCCCGAGGCGCTCGAGCATATCCTCGCGGGAAAGGCCGGCAAGATCGCCATGGTCGGAATCGGCGGTGCCGACCGTCCATGGGAAGTGGCGATCCGGCCGCTCGCCGACGGCTCCCAATTGGTCCGCCTGACCGACCGCTCGGCAGCACGCGCGGCCGAGCGGATGCGGGTCGATTTCGTCGCCAATGCCAGCCACGAATTGCGCACGCCATTGTCGACCATCATCGGCTATGCCGAAACCCTCGGCGAGGCCGGCGCGATTGATCCGCCGACCCGCGCGCGGTTCGGAGCGACGATCCACAGCGAAGCGCGGCGAATGCTGCGCATCGTCGAGGATCTGATGAGCCTGTCGCGGATCGAGGCCGACCGCTTCGTCACGCCGGAAGAACCGATCGCGCTCGACGAGGTGGTTCGAATCGCCGCCGAGAATGGGCGGTCCCTGGCCGATTCGCGCGGCTGCCGGATAGAGGTCGATGTCGCCCCCGATTTGCCGCCGGTCCACGGCGATTTCGCGCAACTTCTCCAGCTCACGGATAATCTCGTCGCCAATGCGATTCGCTATGGCTGCGGGGCCAAGCACTGCACTGTGACAATCCGCGCTGCGAACGAAGCCGGGCGCGCCTTGCTGAGTATCCGCGACACCGGCGACGGCATCGCCCCTGACCATCTGCCGCGCCTGACCGAGCGCTTCTACCGGGTCGATGCGGCGCGCAGCCGCGATGCCGGCGGGACCGGCCTCGGGCTCGCCATCGTCAAGCATATCGTCGAGCGGCATCGCGGAACGCTCGAGATCAAGAGCGTCCTCGGTCAAGGCACCGAGGTGGCGGTTCGGCTGGCATTCGTCGTCCGCTGAAAGGCCTTGTCATCAAACTGCAACCTGATTGTCACAGGGACTGACGGACTCGGCGTTAGGGGTCGCGCAGCGGGCGACACCGCCCACAGGGAGTTTACCATGAAGAAGCTGTTTTTCGGGCTGCCGCTGGTTGCGCTGGTCGCGGCCTGTGGCGGTAATGGATCGGGCGGCGCGACCGGCTCGCAATTGAGGATTGTCGGCTCGTCGACCGTCTACCCCTTCACCACCGCGATCGCTGAGGAATTCCAGCGTGCGCGTCCGGGGGCCAGCGTGATCGTCGAACAGACCGGCACCGGCGCGGGCATCAAGCTGTTCTGCGGCGGCGTTGGCGCTGACTTTCCCGACATGGTCAACGCCTCGCGCCCGATGAAGGCCAGCGAATATGCCGACTGCGCCAAGGCCGGCGCGAAGGCCGTCATCGAAGTTCCGGTCGGGATCGACGGCCTCACTTTGATCGAGGCCAATAGCGCCCAGCCGCTCAAGCTGACGGTCAGGGATATTTACGCCGCGCTCGCCGCCAATCCGTTCGGCAAACCCAACACCGCCGCAACCTGGCGGGACGTCAATCCGGCGCTGCCGCCGGTAAAGATCCGCGTGCTCGGCCCGCCGCCGACCTCGGGGACGCGCGACAGCCTTGCCGACCTGATCCTCGAAAAGGGTTGCGACAGCGATCCGGCGATGAAGGCGCTGAAGAGCAGCGACAAGGACAAGCACAAGGATTTGTGCACCAAGATCCGCGAAGACGGAGTCTATGTCGAAGCCGGCGAGAATGACAATCTCCTCGTCCAGAAGGTTGCCGCCGATTCCGGCACCATCGGCGTTCTCGGCTACAGTTTCCTCGAGGAAAATGCCGACAAGATCCGCGCGGTCGAGATCGGCGGGGTGATCCCGACCGAAACGACCATCGGCGACTTGAGCTATCCCGGCGCGCGCAAGCTGTTCGTCTACGTCAAGGGCGAGCATCTCGCCGCCAAACCGGCGATCAAGGACTTCATCGCCGCTTACGCCAAGGCGTGGGGCAAGGGCGGTAGCCTCGAAAAGCGCGGACTGGTCCCGTTCGCTGCGGCCGATGCGGCGACCGCGACCGAGCAGGCGGGCAAGCTTTCGCCGCTCGACCCTGCGGGCCTGAAGTAAGCGATCGGGACGGGCGAGCGCGATGACGCTCATGATCGCGCTCGTCGCAGTCCTCGGCATTGCCGCCGTGGCCGGCTGGTTTGCGCGATCGCGGGCGCGCGGGCTGCGCGGCGGCGGCGGACGGCTCCATTCGCTGCCCATCTATCACGTCATGCATGTCGCGCTGTGGGCGGCGGTTCCGGCGCTGCTGTTCCTCGCCATCTGGACTCCAATCCAGAGCGAAATGGTCCACCGCGCGGTCCTCGCCAGTCCCGAGGCGCGATCGCTCCCGGCATTCGAGATGCAGCGCGATTCGATCCTCGCCGAGGCGCGCGAAATCGCCGCCGGGCAGCGCGACGCGGGTTTCAATCCCGAATCCGCCGCCTTCGTCCCGCGCTTCCGCGAGGCCGAGGCGCGCTATGCGACGCTTGGCGGCGCGCTCGCCATCTTCCTCGCGATCGGCGGCGCGGCGCTCGCGTTGCGCCGCGTCAAGGTGGATTTCCGCGCCCGCACGCGGGTCGAAAAATGGGTCATGGGGCTGCTCGTCGGCGCCTCGCTCATCGCGACGCTGACCACGCTCGGCATCGTCCTGTCGTTGCTGTTCGAAAGCCTGCGCTTCTTCAATCTCGTCAGCCCGACCGAATTCCTGTTCGGCCTGCAATGGAGCCCGCAGACCGCGCTTCGGGCCGATCAGGCCGGGTCGTCGGGCGCATTCGGCTCGGTACCCTTGTTCTGGGGAACAGTGTTCATCGGCGCGATCATCGCCATGATTGTCGCCATCCCGCTCGGGCTGATGAGCGCGATCTTCCTCACCCAATATGCCCATGCCCGGGTGCGCGCGTGGATGAAGCCCTTGCTCGAAATCCTCGCCGGGGTGCCGACCGTGGTCTACGGCTATTTCGCCGCGCTGACCGTCGCCCCGGCGGTGCGCGATTTCGGCCTCGCCATCGGGATCACCTCGGCCTCATCCGAAAGCGCGCTCGCTGCGGGGCTCGTCATGGGCATCATGATCATCCCGTTCGTCAGCTCGATGGCCGACGATTCGATCGCTGCGGTGCCCCAGGCGATGCGCGACGGAAGCCTTGCCCTCGGCGCGACCAAGTCCGAGACGATCCGCAAGGTCGTGCTGCCTGCGGCGCTCCCCGGCGTGGTCGGCGGCGTGCTCCTCGCGGTGAGCCGCGCGATCGGCGAAACGATGATCGTGGTGATGGCCGCCGGCCTCGCCGCCAACTTGACCGCCAACCCGTTCGCCAGCGTGACCACCGTCACCACCCAGATCGTGCAACTGCTGACCGGCGATCAGGAATTCGACAGCGCCAAGACCCTCGCCGCGTTTGCGCTCGGGCTGTTGCTGTTCATCATCACCCTGGTCCTCAACCTGATCGCGCTGTCGTTCGTGCGCCGCTACCGCGAAGCATATGAGTAAACCCCGCAACTCACCCTGGACCGATGGCTCGATGCACGCCCGGGTGCGGCGACGCTACGTCTCCGAACGCCGCTTCCGCGCTGCGGGGTTCGCGGCGGTGTCGCTGTCGGCTTTGTTCCTCGCCTTCCTGCTCGCCAACATGGCGTGGAAGGGGCTCGGCGGCTTCACCCGCACCGAGGCCGCGCTGACGATCGATTTCCCCCGGTCGGACCTGGTGCTCGATCCGGTCGCGCTCGCCGGACCCGATGCCCAGGAAGTGCTTGGCGCGGCTGACGTCGACAACGCATTGAGCAGTGCCGCGATCGCCCAATATGGCCCCGACGCCGCCGAGATGTTCGGCGCCGGCGGAAGCCGCGCGCTCGGCCGGGCGTTGATCGCCGACCCGACCCTGCTTCAGCGCAGCGCAACCTTGTGGCTGCCGGTTGGAAGCAAGCTCGACAGCGCCAACAAGCGCGACGGCGATGCGCTCAACGAGCGGCTGGTCGCGAAGATCGACGGCCAGGACAAGCTGCGGCGCCGCTTCAACAGCGACTTCCTCACCGCGTCCGACGCCACCGATCCTTCGGCCATCGGCGTATGGGGGGCACTCAAGGGCAGCTTCCTGACGATCGTGGTGACGATGCTGCTCGCCTTCCCGATCGGCGTGCTGTCGGCGCTCTACCTCGAGGAATTCGCCCCCCGCAACCGCTGGACCGACCTGATCGAAGTGTCGATCAACAATCTCGCCGCCGTGCCCTCGATCATTTTCGGTCTGCTGGGGCTCGCGATATTCCTGAATGTCATGCATCTGCCGCGCTCTGCGCCTTTGGTCGGCGGGCTGACGCTGGCACTGATGACGATGCCGGTGATCGTCATCGCCGGACGCAACGCGATCAAGTCGGTGCCGCCGTCGATCCGCGACGCCGCGCTGGCGGTCGGCGCGTCGCAGATGCAGGTCGTGTTCCACCACATCCTCCCGCTCGCGCTTCCGGGCATCCTCACCGGCACGATCATCGGCATGGCCCGCGCTTTGGGCGAGACCGCGCCGTTGCTGATGATCGGCATGCGCGCCTTCATCGCCGCCCCTCCCGGAGGGATCACCGAACCGGCCACCGTGCTCCCGGTGCAGATCTTTCTGTGGTCCGACGAGGTCGACCGCGGCTTCGTCGAAAAAACGTCTGCGGCAATCATCGTCCTGCTTATCTTCATGCTCGTGATGAACGGGCTCGCAATCTATCTCCGCAACAAGTTCGAGCGCCGCTGGTAGGGCCCCTTATGACCGAAACCGAAACTTCAACCGTCCCGACGCCCGCGCCCCCGGTGCCCCGCCCGGCCGATGTCGCCGAGCCCGCAACCCAGCGCGAGCCCAAGATGCGCGCCCGCGACATCCACGTTTATTATGATGGCAAGGAAGCCCTGAAGGGCGTGTCGATCGACATCCACGACGACCGCGTCACGTCCTTCATCGGCCCGTCGGGCTGCGGCAAGTCGACCTTCCTGCGCTGCCTTAACCGGATGAACGACACCATCCCCTCGGCGCGGGTCACCGGCCATATCGAACTCGATGGCGAGGATATCCATTCGGCCGCGATGGATGTCGTCCAGTTGCGTGCCCGCGTCGGCATGGTGTTCCAGAAGCCCAACCCCTTTCCCAAATCAATTTACGAGAATGTCGCTTACGGTCCGCGCATCCACGGCCTCGCCGCCGGCAAGACCGAGATGGACGCGATCGTCGAGAAGAGCTTGAAACGCGCCGGGCTGTGGGACGAGGTCAAGGACCGGCTCGCCGAAAGCGGCACCGCTTTGTCGGGCGGGCAGCAGCAAAGGCTGTGCATTGCCCGCGCCATAGCGGTCGATCCCGAAGTCATATTGATGGACGAGCCCTGTTCGGCGCTCGACCCGATTGCCTCCGCCAAGATCGAGGAACTGATTCACGAGCTGCGCGGTCGTTACGCGATCGCCATCGTTACGCATAATATGCAGCAAGCGGCGCGCGTGTCACAACGCACCGCTTTCTTCCACCTGGGCGAACTGATCGAATATGGGAAAACCAGCGAGATCTTCACCAACCCGGTCGAACAGCGCACCCAGGATTACATCACCGGCCGCTACGGCTGATCGGAGCAATGAATATGCCACAGCAGACCAGCGCTCACACCATCAAGGCGTTCGACGAGGATCTCGACCGGCTGCGCGCGCTCATCAGCCAGATGGGCGGGCTGGCCGAGCACGCCATCGCCGAATCGATGCGCTGCCTCGTCCAGCGCGATCTCGAGGGCGCGCAGCGGATTGTCGAGAATGACAAGAAACTCGACGCGCTCGAGCTCGAAACCGAGCGCCGCGCGGTCCAGCTGATCGCGTTGCGCGCGCCGATGGCGGGCGACTTGCGCGATGTCGTCGCGGCGATGAAGATTTCGGGCGTTGTCGAACGCATCGGCGATTATGCCAAGAATATCGCCAAGCGCGTTCCGCTGCTGGCCAGTATCGGCGCGATCGAGCCCTTGTCGCTGCTCCCCGCAATGGCGAAGATCGCGACCGAGATGGTCCATGATGTCTTGAACGCCTTTGTCGAACGCGATGCCGAGGCTGCCGAGCGGGTCGCGATGCGCGATCATGCGGTCGATGATTTCTACAATTCGATCTTCCGCACTCTGCTCACCTTCATGATGGAAAATCCGCACAACATCAGCCAGTCGGCGCACTTGCTGTTCATCGCCAAGAATCTCGAGCGGGTCGGCGACCACGCCACCAACATCGCCGAAATGGTCTATTATGCCGCGACCGGCCAGCACATGGCCGAACGCTCGCGCGGCTCGGACCCGATCGTCCCATGAACGCGGAGCTTCACGCCATGGGCACCAAGCGCTTGCTCTTGGTCGAGGACGACCGTGCGCTCGCCGATCTGATCGGTTTCCACTTCGACCGCGCAGGGTATCAGGTGACGCGCACCGGCGACGGCGAGGAAGCGCTGATCCTGACCGACGAGATCAAGCCCGACCTGATCATCCTCGACTGGATGATCGAGGGAATCAGCGGGATCGAGGTGTGCCGCCGCCTGCGCCGCCACCCGGCCACGGCCAATGTGCCGATCGTCATGCTCACCGCGCGCGGCGAGGAGGATGCCCGCATCCGCGGTCTGGAAACCGGCGCCGACGATTATGTCACCAAGCCGTTCAGCCCGAAGGAACTGGTCGCCCGCGCCGGCGCGGTGCTGCGCCGCGTCCGCCCCGCCCTCGCTGCCGAAACCCTGGACTATGCCGGGGTCGAGATGGACCTCGCCGCGCACCGCGTCCGCCGCGACGGCAAGGGCATTGCACTCGGGCCGACCGAATATCGCCTGATGCGTCACTTCCTCGAGAACCCCGGCCGCGTCTTCTCGCGCCAGCAATTGCTCGAAACCGTCTGGCCGCATAGCGAAGACATCGAACTGCGCACGGTCGATGTCCACATCCGGCGCCTGCGGATCGCGCTGGGCGAGCATGGCGGAAGCGACATCGTCCGCACGGTGCGCAGCGCAGGCTATGCGCTGGATGCCGAGGGGGTGACCTAGCTCCAAAACCTCCGCCTGTTGTTGACATGCCCTTGCGTCCGACGCCTTGCCCAAGCATTGGGACGCCATGGCAAAGCATAAACGAGGCAATCGCGACGGGAGCGGCAGCGGGCGGCCGCGATTCTGGGGCAGGCATGCGGTCGCGGCGGCGCTCGGCAACCCCGACCGTCAGATCACCCGCGTGTGGGTCACCCACGAAGCCTCGGCGGAGTTCAGCTTCGATCCCGCCACCCCCTTGAGCTACGCCGAGGTCGCCGATCTCGGGCGGCTGGTCCCCAACGACGCGCCGCACCAAGGGGTGGTGATCGAGGTCGCGCCGCTGGAGGATTTGTGGCTCGGCGACATCATTGTCGGCGCCCCCGAGCGCGCGGTGCTGCTGGTGCTCGACCAGGTCACCGACCCGCATAATGTCGGCGCGATCCTCCGCTCCGCCGCCGCATTCGGCGCGATCGGCGTCGTCACCCAAGACCGCCACTCGCCATCCGAAGGCGGTGCGCTGGCCAAGGCCGCGTCGGGCGCACTGGAGCGCGTGCCGTGGGTCCGCGTCGTCAACCTCGCCCGCGCATTGGAGGAAATCGCCGAGGCCGGCTTCTGGCGGATCGGGCTCGACGGCGCCGCCGACACCGACCTCGCCGCCGCTTTGGGTCCGCAGCGGATCGCGCTCGTGCTGGGCGCCGAAGGCCCGGGGATGCGCCACAACACTGCCCAGCATTGCGACGCGCTCGCCCGGCTGCCGATCGGCGACGCGGTCGAAAGCCTCAACGTCTCGAACGCCGCCGCAGTCGCGCTCTACGCCGCAGCGGTCGCCTGATGCTTGCAATTCTCCCCCAAAACCCCGTTTGTCCTGAGCTTGTCGAAGGGCGTTGGCTCGACGCTCGCACCGGCGCCCTTCGACTTTACTCAGGACGAACGGGGTAGAGATGGTCCGCACCACCGACAGCCTCCACGCCAGCCTCGACGCGCTGGCCGCGCACGAAAAAGGCTTCGCCAGCGCGCTCAAGACCCACGGCCGCCCCGAACCGCGGATCAGCCCGCCCGGCGTCACCAGCCTGCTCCGCACCATCGTCGGCCAGCAGGTCAGCGTCGCCGCCGCGCGCTCGATGTGGAGCAAATTGGAAGCGCGCTTCGGTTCCCCGCCCGACCTGACCGCGATCCTCGCCTCGGACGATGATTCGCTTCGCGCCGCGGGCCTGTCGCGGCAGAAAGCGGGTTATGCGCGCAGCCTCGCGAGCCTCGTCCTGTCGGGCGAACTCGACCTCGCCAATCTGCCCGCCGACGACGAGGAAGCGATCGCATTGCTGACCAGGATCAAGGGTATCGGCCGCTGGTCGGCGGAAATTTATCTGCTGTTCTGCGAAGGCCGCCCCGACGTCTGGCCGGCCGGCGACCTCGCGGTCCAGGTCGAGATCGGCCGCCTCCTCGGGATGGCCGAGCGCCCGTCCGAAAAAATGCTCCGCACCCTCGCCGAACCCTGGCGCCCCCACCGCGGAGCCGCCGCAATCCTCGCCTGGCACAGCTATAATTCGCCGGGTTCGGCGCTGTAGAGAGTTCGAACGTCTGCTTTCGACCCGAAGCAAACACCCTCCTGTCCCCTGCCTATTGATTCATGCGGCGCTGCCTGCTCTTCGCCGTCTGGAAATGATATTCAATGCTTCGACGCCGGCCGAGAACGCCATCGCAACATAGATGTAGCCCTTCGGAACGTGCACCCCGAAACCGTCGGCAATCAGCACCGCGCCGATCATCAGCAGGAAACTCAGCGCAAGCATCACGACGGTCGGATTATGGTGGATGAAGTTGGCGAGCGGATCGGCAGCGAAGATCATCACGACCACCGCCACGACCACGGCGACGACCATGATCGGCAGATGATCGGTCATTCCGACAGCGGTCAGGATCGAGTCGATCGAGAAGACCATGTCGAGAATCAGAATCTGGGTGATCACAGCACCGAAGCTGATCGCTGCTCTCGACGTGTCGAACACGTCGGGGTTCGCATTGGGATCGACGTTGTGGTGAATCTCTTTGGTTGCCTTCCAAATCAAAAACACGCCGCCAGCAATGAGGATCAGATCACGCCATGAAAACAGGGTCTCGAAGTTGGGCTCGCCATACGGGCCAGGAGCGCCGGTAAAGCCAAGGTCGAACACCGGTGCGGTGAGCCCGACGAGCCATGCGATCGTGGACAACAATGCCAGCCGCATGCCGAGCGCGAGCCCAATTCCGATGCGCCGAGCTTTCTGACGCTGCGCTTCGGGCAATTTGTTCGACAGGATCGAGATGAAGATGAGGTTGTCGATGCCCAGCACCACTTCCATCACCAGCAATGTCGCCAACGCCGCCCACGCCGCAGGCTCGTTCATCAGCGCAATTATTCCGTCCATCAAAGCCCCTTTCCAGCCCCTCTGCGGGGAAGCCGCCGCGAACGCAACGACGCGCTGAAACGGGTATTTGAGAGTATCACGCCAAAAGAATGCCGCCGCCGCAAATCAATACGGCGGCGGCACCTTCTTAGTCGAAAATATCCGACAGGAAGGATTTCTTTTTCCCCTTGCGGTAACCATCATGGCGATAGCCATCGTCGCCGCGATATTCGCGCGGGGATGCGTAAGCCTCGCGCGTATCGGACGCCGCTCGGGACGGCTGGGAGACCGGTGCACTCTCCGCGCTGCTCCGCTCGATGATCTTGTCGAGTTCGCCCCGGTCGAGCCACACGCCCCGGCAGGTCGGGCAATAATCAATCTCTATTCCCTGCCGCTCGGACATTACCAACGCGGTCTTGTCGAGGGGACACTGCATCCCTGCTGCGGGTTCATTATTCGGCATAATCCTGGTCTCCTGAATGACTTGCTGGCTCATATCCCGACCCTGCTTGCGCTGAGGCGCCGAGTGAGGCGGTCCTTGACCGCAAGGCGCAACTTCTTGAGCCGGAGGAGCTTGATGCTGTCGGGAAATCTCCGCGCAAGCTCGCCCCGGATTTCGTCGTCGATCTTCCGGTGGATCAAGGTGAGTCTGTAAATAAATGCTTTCATAGCCGCTCTCCTATCGATGAGGATCGATCGGGCGCGCTACGATGCAGGAGAATAAGGGCATCAGAACCTGCATCGAGAACTAACCCGATGCGGTCCGACATCGCTGTCGTTGAAGGAACGACCGCCAGAGGGGCCCGGTCCGCAGTGAACTGATGACTATTTCTGCGGATGGAGTCAAGGAACTTGCCGCCCGGGAATACAAAGATCTAGCGCCTGACTCCGACGCTGTGCTGGCGTGCGCCGAGCCCGCGAAAGATCCTCGGACCGAGGTCGAGCCGCAGCGGGGCCATCTTGCCGCCATCCTCGCCGCCGCGCCCGACGATGTAGCTGGACGAGGTCTGACCCTCGCTCGCACCGGCGCGGTACAGTGTATTGAACCCGACCAGCGGCACGAACAGGCGCCGCCCGTCGACCTGATATTCCATCATCGACGCGCGCGGCATCGACACCGCGCTCTTCAACTCGACCCGGCTCAGCGGCGGGATCTGCGCGATGGTGTTGCCCTTGGCGACCGGGTGGTCGAAGAAATCGACGATCTCGCGGTCCTGATCGGACCCGGCGTTGAACATCCGTCCCTCGATCAGCACCTCGCGCGCCGGTGCGCTGCCTGAATTATACAGGATAATATCGAAGTGCACTGTCGCGGTGTCGTCGGTGATCACCGCCCGCGTCGCCATGAACTCAAGCTCGATCCACGGCCGCAGCCGGGTCGATACGACCCCGCTGCTGTGCGGCGGAGCGGGCGCGGGTGAAGCGACCGGCCGGGCGACGCGCGGCGTGAACGGGGCTGGCGCAGGCGGCGGCGGGACGAACGCGTTGGCCAGCGCATCGGCCGCGCCGGCATAAGCCAGCTCGCGGGCATTGCGCCGGCGCCAGGCGAACGCCGCGCCCGCCGCGCCGATCGCCAGCAGCGCCACCAGCCACGGCAGCATCGATCGCCCGCCGGGCCCGCCGGTGATGCTCGCCGAGGGCGGGGCGAGCGTCTCGCCCGACCCGGTCGGCGTGCCCACCGCAGTTGCCGAATTTTCGTCCAGCGGCGGGGCGAGCGTCGGGCGTTGGGCCAGCGAATCGGGCGGCGGCAGTGCGATCGTCACCGACCGCGCGGGCTCTGACACCTGCCGCGTCGAACCTGCGGAAGGCGCGGCATTTGTCGCGGCGGACCCGTCGGCGGACGGCTGACTTGTCGGTGGCGGCGGCGCATCGCTATTGCTCGGCGCCAGCGGATCGGTTTGTCGGGTTATTGTTCCGGGCAGCGTGAAATCGCGCAATTGCGCGGGTCCGACCGTGTCGGGGGCCGGCGCCGGGGTCGGGGTCACGACATTGGCAGCGGGCGGCGCGGCGGCCGGTGCTGCAGTTTGCGCGGCAAGCGGGAACGCCGACAGCGCCGCCAGTGCGAGCGCGACACCTGTATTCCGCAACGCCACGCGCCGTCTTGCCATCGTCGAACCGTTAACCTTTTTACCGCTTATGCAGCGCCATGCCCCGCAACCCCGCGCGCTTCAACCCGCTTGGCGATCAGCGGGCGTCAACCAGCACCAGTTCGGCATCCGCTTCGGCATCGATCATGATCCGCGCCTCGCCGCAGATCGCGACTCCGTCCCCCTTGGCGGCGGTCACCCCGTTGATCCGCACCGCGCCGCTCGGGACCAGATATAAATGGCGCTCCGGGTCGGCGTCATAGCTCAGGCTCTCGCCGCCGCGCAGTGTCGCGCCGAGCACCCGCGCATCGGCGTGGATGGTCAGCGCGCCGTCCTCGGCATCGCCGCTCGCGAGCAACTGGAACTGGCCGTCGCGGGCTTCGCGGGGAAACGGCTTGGCCCCCCACCCCGGCGCCGCGCCGCGCTGGTCGGTCTCAACCCAGATCTGGAACAAGGTCGTGTCCTCATCCTCCAGATTAAACTCAGCGTGGGTCACGCCGCTGCCGGCGCTCATCACCTGAACATCGCCGGCCCCGGTGCGGCCCTCATTGCCCATCGAATCGCGATGGGTGATCGCGCCGCTGCGGACATAAGTGATGATCTCCATGTCGCGGTGCGGATGCGGCGGAAAGCCCGATTTGGCGGCGATTCGGTCGTCGTTCCACACCCGGATCCGCCCCCACCCCATCCGCGACGGCTCATGGTAATCGGCGAACGAAAAATGGTGGCGAGCATCAAGCCAGCCATGGTCGGCGTGGCCAAGCGACGCATAAGGGCGAATGTCGATCATGGACTGAATGTGGGGAGCATGATCCCAAGCGGCAAGCGTCAGCCGATGACCCGCAGCCGCTCGGCATAGATCGCCGCCTTGAGCGCATATTGCTCGGCCGAGCTTGTCAGCGCGGCGATCTGCGCCTCGCTCAGCGCCCGAACCGCCCGCGCCGGCGAACCGACGATCAGCATCCCCGGCTCGAAGATCTTGCCTTCGGTCACCAGCGCGCCCGCGCCGACCAGGCAATTCGCCCCGATCACCGCGCCGTTGAGGATCCGCGCGCCCATCCCGACCAATGCGCCGTCGCCGATCGTGCAGCCATGCAGGATCGCCTGATGCCCGACGGTCACGCGCGCGCCGATGATCAGCGGGGCGCCGGGGTCCGAATGGCCGACCGCGCCGTCCTGCACATTGCTGTCCTCGCCGATCAGAATCGGGGTGTTGTCGGCGCGGATCACCGCCCCGAACCACACGCTTGAGCGCCGCCCCAGCCGGACATCGCCGATCAAATCGGCCGACGGCGCCGCCCAGGCGCCATCGGCAAGCGAGGGCGAAACATCATCGAGGGCGTAAAGCGGCATGATCACATTCTAGACGGGGGCGGCGGCGGCGTCGATGGTTTGGTGGATAATGGAAACCGCCAGAATTTGGGCACCCGCTCCACCCGCTACGCCCTCGGCCGGGCCTCAACCACCACCTCAAAATCGCGGTGACGAGGGACGCTAGTCTAGCGCCTCGTGGCCTTCAGCCCACCAAAATTTCGAGGGCATGACGGCGTCTTCATGTCGATTATTGCCGATCGAAAGCAATCGCGCACGCGACTTGACTAGACCAGCACTCGCCCTCTCGCAGAGCGCGCAATTCAAACCAGCCAACTCCAACGCCCGCGACACTTCGATCCACTGTTCGGCCATCTCCGCAACTAAGCGCGGACGGCCAATCTAAACAAGATGTCATCTATGGGGAGCGTCTGCACCCGCCTGGAACGGGATGACAGCGCCGCCGTGGCGCAGAATATCGAGATGATCGCTCCACCATTGCGCCATTTCGACCCGGTCAGGCGTGCGACAAAGCGCGCTCGATCGCGTCGGCGCTCCATTTGCCGCTTTCATTCAGCAGCGATGAAGCGCTCGAGCGGAAGCCGTACGCCGTTATGTCGTCCGGTCCATATCCCATGCGCCGTAGCGCGCCATTAGACTAACCGCATTCTCGCACAGCGGTTTGAGCGGCGACCCCAGTTTCGGGAATATGTAGCGCCCACCACCGCTCAATTCCGCCGCTTCGCGCAAGATCGCCAGCGCCTGTTGCGACAGCGGGACACGGTGCGGCTGACGTTGAATACAGGTCACTGCCAAATGAACATTACGCTTAACCGCTCAAGCAGGGAGAAGGGTGTCTTGATGGAACATCACTTGCTCAATCGCGAAGGCTACGTGATGATCCATGACGCCCGCGAGTCCGCCATCCCACGCTGGCGCGCCCGCGACGATTTGGTTTGCAAATGATTCTAGTTCACCAGTTCCTCCGCCGCCATGACCGGGCAACGCGTTGAGAAGCTGATCGATGCTCGGCGCAGCGCCGCCACCGATAAGGGCGTCGGCAAGCACACGGGACACATCGCCGACACTTACTGCATGATTGCTACTCTCGACCATTGCCTGCAGCATTTCGGGCGAAGGCATGGTGACTCCAACCGCCAAGGTTGGCATTGCGACAGGAGCATCATGCACCCATGTCTCGCTTGGATCCGACAAGTTGAACGGGTTTGATTGCTGTGCGGGCTCGGTGCCTATCAAAGGATCGAGGGTTTCTGACGCGGATTGCCAGTTGTGCTGGCTGCCCGGGAGGGAGTTGATGATGTCGACCGCCTCGCGAGTTTCGCCGGTGAGGGCTGCGCGAGAGCTCTCTATTGCCCCCGTCTCAACAAGGGTCGAAACAGTCTGTGACGAGTGCCCGCTTCCCGCGACCATCACCTCGAACAGAGCCAATTCGTTCGTTGCAGCAGCGGGCGCTGCGGCTAATCCCGCCGCCGCGATCGCGCCGATTAGTCCAGCATTGCTATTGACGGCCAAAGCGTGGCGGCTTTGCTCAGTGGCCATGCGGTCACCCGTTGCAAATACGGCGTCGGCCAGGATACCAACCGAGCCGTCGCTACGAGTGAACGTGCCGGTCCCAACAACCTGAACGTCGCCGCCCGCCGCCGAATAGGGAACGCCGTCGGAGCTCAGCGAGATGCTGGCGATGCTGACTGCGGTGAGCGACTGGAGCTCGCCCGCATCGACATTGCCGTCGCTGTCGGCATCCTGCCACACCCCGAAGTCGCCGAAACCCGCGTCAGCGGCCGACAGCTGGCCGTCGCCATTGCTGTCATATACGGCCAGCCCCTGAAGGTCGCTGCCGCTGGTCGCGAAGACGATCTCGTTGGCGGTGACCAGTCCGTCATGGTTGGCGTCGCGCACCAGGATGCCGTCCTGCGGACCGACCCAGGCGGTCGCAACCTTGCCGCCGCCATAGTCAAACGTCGCGCCCGCATCCGTGGCGAGGAAGCCGATGACGCCGTCACCATTGAGGTCGAGCGCGATTGGAGGGGCGACCGGAGTCACGGCGATATCCGTCACCACCCCGCCGTCGATGTAGCGGATGGTTGGAGTGATGCCGGTGTTGATGTTGCTGACGGTCATCCAACTATTGCCGCCGCCGTCGAGATCGACCTGGATAAGACCGGTGGTCGTCACCCTTAGATAGCCATCGGCGATTGGATCGACCGCGCCCGGAACATTCAGGATTCCGGTGATGTCGACAATGTCGCCAGCAGCATAATCGACGATCGTGTCGACATTGTTCAAGGGCACGCTCAACACGAAGATGTCGTTGCCCAGGCCACCGGTCAGCGTGTCCGCGCCGGTGCCGCCGGTGAGCGTGTCGTTTCCACCGGCGCCGTTCAGCGTGTCGTTGCCACCTTCGCCGCGCAGGATGTCATTGCCCGAGCTGCCGGTAAGGGTGTCAGCGAAGGCTGTGCCGATCACGCCTTCCATGTTGCTGTAAGTGTCGGTTCCGAGGCCCGCGCCCGATGCATTGAAGGCGGTCCCGACGCCGCTCTGGACGAGCGTGAAGGTGATCCCGGCGGTACCATCCCTGAAGTCGATTAGGTCCCCGGTTCCGCCTGCGCCATTCAGCGTATCATTCCCACCGCCGCCGCGAAGGATGTCATTGTTCCCACTTCCCGTGATAACATCATTGAAGTTGGTTCCGATGACACCTTCGATATTTCTGTAGACGTCATTGTTGCCCAGTCCGGCGGTGCCGTTCGTGATTGCGGTGTCTATTGAATTTTGCACCAGCGTGAAGGTGATTCCGGTCCCCACCGGGTTGCCGGGGCCATCTGAGAAGTCGAGCATATCCTCCGTGCCAGCGCCACCATCCATGATATCATTATTGCCAAGGCCGCCGCGCAGGATGTCGTTGCCTGCTCCGCCCGTAAGCGTGTCGTTTCCGTCGCCGCCGATGAGCAGGTCGTCCCCTGCATTGCCAACGAGAACATCATTACCAATTCCACCGAGGAAGGTACCTTGGCCAGAGCCATCGGTAAGATTATCGTTACCGTTACGCCCGTCGAAATATGATGCCTGATAGGGAGCAACCCCGGATAAGTTTATCGTATCTGCGGTGTTGCCCGAAGCAACAGTTACAACGTTGACGGTCACCGTGCCAGTCGAGGTCCCACCGGCACCATCACTCGTCGTATAGGTTAGGGTGACAACCGACGGCGCGGCGGTCGTGCCCCCTGCCGCTGTCGTCGTAAAGGAGAAGGTTCCATTGGCGTTGATCGTCACGGGGCCGGCGAGAGCGCCCGAAGCCACCGTGATGCTTGTCACCGTCAGGGCGAGGCCGTCCGGATCGGTGTCGTTGCCCAGCAGCGCGTCAACCGACAGCGTGACATTCGTGCTGTTGGAAACCCACAGGATGTCGTTCACGGCCACTGGCGCGACATTGTCATTCGCACCGGTCAAGTTGACCGTATAGGTTTGCGTCACCAGTGCGCCATCGCCATCCGTCACCGACACGGTGAACGCATCCGATGGATTCTGACCCGCGTTCAGTGCCTCGATGGCGGCCGTGTTCTTGGCGTAGCTGTAGGCCCCCGTCACCGTATTCACGGTGAGGGTCCCGTAGGTGCCGACGAGGGTGGAGACGCCGGAAGCGACAGTTCCTCCGACGATGCCGTAGGTCAGGGTCTCGACGTCGATGTCGGCCCCGACCAGAGTGCCGCTCAGCCCCAGGCTCGTGGTCGAGCTCGACTGGGTGACCTCGGCGATCGAGCCGTCGGTCGGGTCGGCCAGGGTCGGCGCATCGTCGGCGCCGGTCAGGTTCACCGCATAGGTCTGGGTGACCGGGTCGCCGTCGCCGTCGAACACGGTGACCGTGAACACGTCGCTCGGAGTCTCGCCCGCATCGAGCGCCTCGATCGCACCCGCATTGGGGGTGTAGACATAGGCGCCGGTCGCGACCGTCACGGTCAGCGTGCCGTAGGCGCCGGCCTTGGTCACGGTCGTGCCGTCGAGGCTCAGGGTGCCGCCCGAGATGCCGTAGGTCAGGGTCTCGACGTCGATGTCGGCCCCGACCAGAGTGCCGCTCAGCCCCAGGCTCGTGGTCGAGCTCGACTGGGTGACCTCGGCGATCGAGCCGTCGGTCGGGTCGGCCAGGGTCGGCTGGTCATCCGTGCCCGTGACCGTTACCACGATGTTGTAGGATGCCGTCCCGTCGAAGGACGTCACGGTCAACGTGTCGGTTACGGAATCACCGTCGTCCAACATCTGCGTCGCCGCACGGCTATTATCGAGCGTGTAAGCCCACAGACCGGTCGCGGCGTTGAACGCAAAGATTCCGTAGGTGCCGTTCAGCGAGGCCGGCGCCTGGAATGCGTTTTCGTATCGGTCCGCATCATTGGCCACCAAAGTGCCGCCGGCGGTGGAATCGCCAGCGGTGCCGTTGGCGACGCCGCCCGCCTCGACAACCGAATTATCGCTCGCGCCGACCACCGCGATCGTCGCATTATCATTCGCGCCGGTAATACTAATCCTGACCGTGGCTTCGCTCAACGTGCCGTTGCCGAGGCGGATCGCGTAAACGAACTGATCGGTAAACACTTGGCCAGCGGTGAGCGAATTAACGTCGCGCCCTTGGCCAAGAATGCCCGAGCCGTCGGCGATCCGATATTCGATAATGCCGTTGTTGATACGCACCCAGTTGCCGCCAAACGTTGGCTCCCAATTCGACACTCCTGCCGGATTCACGTCTTTGGCGAGAAGGTCGAAGTCAGCTGTCAGCGGGTTGCCATCGCCGTCCTCTACCGAGAAAAGGGACTTCGCATTGCCCCCGAGGTCGTTCGCCATCACGTTGAGACGAATCGTGCCGGTAAGGGAATCGTAGAGCGATGCATTCGCCCGAAGGACGTCCTCGAGAAAAAGGTAGTTGTCGTCCTTCGCCTGCGGCGTGTTGGTGAATGACGTAACAGATCCGCCGCCAGTTACCTGGGTCGCCATGATGCCCCCTCCCTTGCCGGCTCACCCCCAGGCGAGTCGTTAAGAACCGATTAACCTAATTGAGTTTTTTGATTCGTAGCAAGCGCTTAGATATGGTGCCGTGCCAAAATGGGACTATTGCGGAAACATCAAGCTACCTTCAATTGAGCCCCACAAGCAGATCGACTTGCAGGCAAGCTGTCGGCAACATTAATTCTCCTCCTGCGATGGGTCGAAAGCGGACATTAGCGCTGGGCGTTCATCCGACGGCTATTGCAGGCGACGGCGGCGCGAAAGCCAAGACTTGAGCGCCCTTTCTCAGAGTATCGAGATGGTCGCTCCACCATTTTGACCCGTTCGAGCCAATGCGCGCCGCGATGATAGGCCGCGCGGACCTGATTGACATCGGCGTGCGACAGGGCCCGCTCGATCGCGTCGGCGCTCCATTTGCCGCTTTCGTTCAGCAGCGACGAAGCGGTCGAGCGAAAGCCGTGCGCGCTCATATCGTCCGGCCCGTATCCCATGCGCCGCAAGCGTCGCGCCGTCTCGCGCTGCCCCGCGCGCTCGACCTTTTTCAGCACGGCCAGCAATTAATGCGGGCTGATTTCCGCGATCGGTCGCGTGCCCAATGCCGGTGACAGCTTGGTCAAACAGCCAGCGCGTTTTCGCGATCGTGACGGCTGCTTTGCCTTCGGCCTCCAGCTTGGCGATATATTCCTCCACAATCCCGCCGAAAATATTGGCAGCGGCAATCCGTTTCGCAATCCGGGCTTCGCGTTTCGCAATCGACGGATCGCAGCCCGCCTGTGCCGACTGGCGCGCCGCGTCACGCCGTGCGCGGGCATCTTTCAGGCCGACTTCGGGATAGCTGCCCAAGGCCAGCTTCTTTTCCTTGCCGTCGATCCGGTATTTCAGCCGCCACAGCTTCGACCCGGATGCCGTCACCAGCAAATAGAGACCCTTGCTGTCCGCAAGTTTGCGATCGCTTGCTTCCGACTTTGCGAGCCGGATCGCCGTATCGGTCAACGCCATGAAATTCGCTGTCCCTCGCCGAAGAGATCGACCAATTTGAAAAGGCCCCCAAAAAGGCCCCCAAATTTTCGCGATTGTCGGCGAACGCCAGCAACCGTGGGCGGTCAATTCAGGCGAGAAACTAACAGATTTCCGGGGTTTTTTCAACCTGTGGCAAACATCGGTAAACAGGGTTATGGTGCCCAGGAGAGGAACGGACACAGCAACCCAAAAAACGGCGGAATTTAGCCAATCACAGCGTCACCCAACTGGTCGTTTGTAGCGCCTTCTTGTAGCGCCCTGTCAATAAGCGAATGAGCGCAGAAGCTCGCACGGGTCGAGTTCCATTGCTCGGGCTATGTCGGCAAACTCTATCGCATCAAGTCGCCGCTCCCCAATCTCAAAACGGCCTACGAACTGTTGGTGGTTGCCTATGCGGGCGGCGAGCTTGGCCTGACTCAAGCCCAGCTCCTTGCGACGGGCAATGAGGCGCTCAATGAGGGCGCGATACCGCTCATCCTGAAAT
>JANPMU010000168.1:0-3096 GCA_031427095.1 Sphingomonas sp. | reverse complement strand
CGCTCGAAGTTGACTTGGCGGCGATATTAATTGTGCCATCGAAGGTTGGAACATCGATACTCGTGGATAATGCCATACTGTTCCCTGCCGGATAATGTTGCTCTTGGAAATGGCGGAAGAGGTGGGATTCGAACCCACGGACGGGTTTCCCCGTAGCTGGTTTTCAAGACCAGTGCCTTAAACCACTCGGCCACTCTTCCATACGCTTCCTGAAGGTTTTCAATGCCCGCCCGCCTTGATGGCATGCCCCCGGCAAGCCAGTCGCCGGACGCTTAAACCACTCGGCCACCTCTCCTTCAGCTTCGTTCGATTATGCGACGACGATGGGCTGTGCAAGGCGTGGGATGAATGCGATGGGCGCGGGCCGCGCGGACGGCTAGCGTAGCCCGGACAAACAAATGAGTATATGGATGAGGTTGCGGACGGCTTTGGCGGCAGCGGCGTTGTGGGCAAGTGCGGCGTCGGCGCAGGTCGATCCGCTCGCGCCACTGCCACCGTCCGCGCCCCCCCTCTCACCATCTGCGCCGATGCCACAGTCCGCGCGGCCGCTCCCGGCGTGGGTACCGCCGCGCAGCGTGTATATGTCGCCGCTTCCGCCCGCGCTGACCGGCTTTGCCGCCTACAAGACGCTGCTCGCCGATCGCGCCCGCCGCGCCGGGGTCCGCGAGGCGACCATTCAAGGCGCGGTCCCGTGGCTGTCGCTCAACAGCCGCGTGATCCAGCTCGACCGCGCCCAGCCCGGCGGCACCGCCAATCCCAACGCCATTCCGGCGTTCGCACCTTACCGCCGCCAGCATGTCAGCGCCGCTTTGATCCGCGGCGGCGCCGCGCGCTACGCCGCCAATGCTTCGAAACTGGAAGCGATCGAGGCACGCAGCGGGGTCGAGGCCTCCGTGCTGATGGCGATCTTCGGCCATGAAACCAGTTTCGGCGCGGTGACCGGGAATTTCGACCTGCTCGAAGCGCTCGCGACCCTCGCCTACGAAGGTCGCCGCCGCGCTTTCTTCGAAGATGAGTTCATCGCCGCGCTGAAGCTGATCGATGGCGGCGTCCCGCGCTGGCGGCTCAAGGGCAGCTGGGCGGGGGCCACCGGTTACCCGCAATTCATGCCCTCGGCCGTACTTCGACTGCGCACCGACGGTGATGGCGATGGCCGCGCCGACATCTGGACCAGCCAGAATGACGCGCTCGCATCGATCGCCAATTACCTGCGCGATGCCGGATGGAAGCCCAACGTCCACTGGGGGATTGGCGTGCGCGTTCCGTCGATGCTCAATCGTTCGGCGATCCGCACCGCACTTGCCGCGCCGCGCTGCGCCCCGGTCTACAAGCGCCACAGCCGGTGGATGGCGATGCGCGAATGGCGCGCGCTTGGCGTCGTGCCGCTTGGTCGCAGCTTCGCCGACAGTGAAATGCTGACGCTGATCGAACCCGATGGCCCGAATGCGACAGCCTATCTGCTCAGCACCAATTACCGCGCGATCCTCGATTATAATTGCTCGAATTTCTACGCATTGTCGGTCGGGCTGCTCGCGGATGCGATTGTCGGCAGGTGATTCCCCAGATCACCTTGGCCCGCGATCAGAGCGTCCGGGCAATGATCTGCCTCTGCTCCATCATCATCAACTCCCGATGAATCTCAACCGCCGCTAGGTCTCGCGGAAGTAAGCGATGGTGCGGTCGAGCCCGTCGGTGAGCGCGATGCGCGGCTCCCAGTTCAGCAGCGAGCGGGCCTTGTCGATATTGGGCTGGCGCTGGCGCGGGTCGTCGGTCGGCAGCGGGGCGTGGACCAGGTTCGAGCCGCCGCCGACCTTGGCGACGACCAGCTCGGCAAGCTCGCGCATGGTGAATTCCACGGGGTTACCAAGGTTGATCGGGCCGGTGACGGCGTCGGGGCTGGCCATCAAGGCGACAAGCCCGCCGATGAGGTCGTCGACGTAGCAGAAACTGCGGGTCTGTTCGCCGTCGCCATAGAGCGTGATCGGCTGGCCTTCGAGCGCCTGAACGATGAAATTGGACACCACTCTGCCGTCGGCGCGATGCATCCGCGGGCCATAAGTGTTGAAAATCCGCGCGACCTTGATCCTCAGGCCCAGCTGGCGATGATAATCGAAGAACAGGGTCTCGGCGCAGCGCTTGCCCTCGTCATAGCAGGAGCGCGGGCCGATCGGATTGACCCGGCCCCAATAATCCTCGGTCTGGGGATGGATTTCGGGATCGCCATAGACCTCGCTGGTCGAGGCCTGGAGGATCTTCGCATTCAGGCGCTTGGCCAGCCCGAGCATGTTGATCGCGCCATGGACCGAGGTCTTGGTCGTCTGGATCGGGTCGTGCTGGTAATGGATCGGCGAGGCGGGGCAGGCGAGATTGTAGATCTCGTCGACCTCGACATAGAGTGGGAAGGTGACGTCGTGGCGGATGAATTCGAAGCCGGGATTCCCAAGCAAATGCACGATGTTGCGCTTGGTCCCGGTGAACAGATTGTCGACACACAGGACGTCATGACCGTCGCCGAGCAGCCGCTCGCACAGATGGGAACCGAGAAAGCCGGCGCCGCCCGTCACCAGGATGCGCTTGGTCGAGCCATATTGGCGGGTCATCGAAAGCACTCACTCGCTCTGCCGTGGAGCGCGGGCGATAAAGCAAAGCCCGCGATGCGCAAACCGCCAAGCGTCGGCCGACGCACCCGACGGCGAGTCAGCCCGACAGGGTGCGCTGGACCTCTTCGATCGTCAGGCGGCCCCATTGCGCCGCCCACGGCGAGCTGTCGCTTTGCTCGTCACGCAGATAGTCCGGGCAGGCCCAGCGCTGCGGTGCGAGTTCGGGCTTCGAGCGAGCGAGGGCGAGGATGTCGAACGGCGCCTTGAACACCAGCCCGAGCTGATCGCCGCGGACCCAACCGACAGTCGCGAACATCGTCCCGGCATCGCCGAGGTCGAGCAACAGCTCGGCGCTTTCGGGGAAGGCACGCGTGCTCTCGACCAGCGCGCCAGTTTCAGAAATATTGCGCAGCCGGGCGATGCTGGATTCATGGTCGAAATGGATCAGCCCCGACCAGATCAACGGGTGCCGCACCGCGCCGCGGCGATGGGCCGG
>JANPMU010000167.1:0-1875 GCA_031427095.1 Sphingomonas sp. | reverse complement strand
GAGGACGGACCGATGCAGGCGCTGTGCGCGGCGTTGGGTGCGGTCGTCCTCTCGGTCGATTATCGCCTCGCTCCCGAACATCCCTATCCCGCCGCGCTGAACGACGGCTGGACCGGGCTGCGCTGGCTCCACGCCGAGGCCCAGCGGCTCGAGATTGATAAAGCAAGAATCGCGGTTCGCGGCGTCAGCGCCGGGGGTGGCATTGCCGCCGGCCTCGCTTTGTCGGTCCGTGACGAAGGGGGGCCTGCGATCGCATATCTGTCACTCGTCTATCCGATGCTCGACGACCGCACCGGCGAACATCCAGTCGCGGGGCGTCACGTCTGGCCGATCGGCGCGAACCGGTTCGGCTGGTCGTCGTACCTCGGCGGGATCGATCCGGTACCAGCGCACGCCGCGCCCGGCCGGAGCGGCAATCTCGCGGGGCTGCCGCCGACGTTCATCGCCACCGGGTCAATTGATCTGTTCGTCGACGAGGATATTCAGTTCGCGCAGCAATTGCTGCGCGACGGCGTGCCGACCGAGCTCCATGTCTACCCCGGCGCCTATCATGGCTTCGTGCTGATCGCGGACTCGGCGCCCGCCCGGCAGTTCGAGCGCGATTCACTCGCAGCGTTCCGCCGCGTCCTTTCGCGCTAGTCCACGTTTTTGGATCGTCCGCCGACGCATTCCCATTGACGGCTTCACTTGCGCCGATCATTGTCCCGCGTTGCTCGGGACGATTGCATGTATAATTTGAAAGCGCTGCAGATTTTCGTGGTGGTTGCGGAGAGTTGCAGCTTTCGCAAGGCGGCCGAAGTGCTGCACCGCTCGCAGTCGGCGGTCAGCACCCAGATCAAGCTGCTCGAGGAGCAGATCGGGGTTTCCCTGTTTCATCGCACGACTCGGCGCGTCCAGTTGACCGCTGAAGGCGAGCAATTGCTCGGCCATGCCCAGCGCGCGGTCGCCTCGCTCGAACTCGGCCTGCGGCAGATCCGTGAAGCGGCGAATGTCCAGGTCGGCAATATCGCCATGGGTTGCGTGCCGAGCATCGCCGCCACCGTGCTCCCCGGCGTCCTCGCCGAGTTCCAGCGCAAGCGCCGCAGCATTCGCCTCGAGCTTCGTGAGCTGGACTCGGTGCAGCTGCTCCAGGCAGTGGCACGACAGGACATCTCGTTCGGTATCGGTCCGTTCGTCGATCAGGCCAATGATTTTAATTTCGTCGAGATCACCACCGAGCCGATCTATGCGCTGCTCCCCAAGGCCTATTGGCGGTCGGGGGCAAAGGACATTACGCTCAGCGAACTGGCGGTGTTGCCGCTCGTGCTCGCTTCGTCGTCGGCGGCGCTGCGCAACACACTCAACCGCGAACTGGCGGTGCGTGGGCTGGAAATCAAGGAGTCGTACGAGGTGATCCAGGTCCAGACGATGGTCGCCTTTGCGCAGGCCGGGCTAGGAGTCGCGATCTTGCCGCAGATCGTTATCCCAACGCCGCTCCACGAGACACTCCAGGCGCTGCCGATCACCAATCCAACGCTCGAGCGCAAACTGTGTCTCATCACTCTCAAGGGCAATTCAATGTCACCGGCAGCGCTGGAACTGACCAATTTGCTGACCACCCGCTTCCGCGACGCGATCGGCGCATTGCCCTCTGGTCAGGGACGTACGGCGCCCACCGCCTCGCGATCGAGCGGGCCGACCCCTGTCGTCTCGAAGTGAAATCCGCGATAGTCGTCGGCGGCGATTTCATCCGCTTTGTCGCGATAGACGTCGAGACCGCCGACATAGGGCATGAAGATGCGCGGCTTGCCGGGAACGTTGGCGCCGAGATACCATGAGTTCGCCTTGATCATCAGCGTGTGGGCGGCGAGGTCATAGACGTCGCGCATCCACTGG
>JANPMU010000166.1:0-2112 GCA_031427095.1 Sphingomonas sp. | reverse complement strand
CGGCAAGCGGTCGATCGCTTTGGCCACGCCCCACTGCACCGCCTTGGCGACGAAGTGGGTGGCGATGAGGATGAGGAGCGCGAACAACACCCGCGGCCCCCACTGGATCAATTGGTCGCGCCAGTAAGCGGCGGGGGCGTCGGTCCGGTACATGTTCATTCTCCGGGTGATGGGGTCGTCGGCATATTAGCGGCTCGGCGGCATTTGTCGTGGCGTAATTGGCGCGGGCGCCGCTCGATTTGTCGGCCATGCAAATTAGCGAAGCCGGCGGCGGGACAGGCTTTGCAAGCCTCGAGCGATCAATGCCTAAAGTCGCTAAAGTCGCACTGCTCACGCGCGTGAGATCCACGACAGCGGGGACGCGGGGACGCGGGGAAGTCGGGGCGCGGGGCGCGGAAAGTCGGGGGGGGTCCGGGTCATGGCAAATTACCAAACAGGTTAATTACAACATTGCAAGGATGCGCGCCTCGCAAATTTGCCACGGGCCTAGGTTTCGGAGCTAACTCGCATCCCTCGCTAAGCCGCCTTGCTGCGTTCCTCCAGGGTCAGATGGGCGATGACGCCCGAGCGGGTTTCGCCGGCGGCGCGGGCGAGCGCGTCGAGGCGTTTGAGGACCCGGCGGGGGAGGGTGATGTTGACGCGCTCGGTGGTGTCGTCGAGCAGCGCCGGGTCGAGCGTGATCACGCCGAAGGTCCAGTCGGCGAAATCGGGGTTGTGCCTCAGCGCGTCGAGCTTTGAGGGCGGGGGGATTGCCGCGCCCGCGTCGAGCGCGGCATCGAGCCATGCTGCGGCGGCTTCCTCGGCGCCGGCGAGCGCTTCGTCGAGGGTATCGCCCGCCGAAAAGCATCCGGGGAGGTCGGGGACAACGACACCGAACGCGGTCGTCTCGGTACCGGATTCGATGGCGATCGGGTAACGCATTTCGGTCTCCTAATACTTCGCTTGCCTGCGGATGGCGGCGATCAATCCGGTTCCCAGGTGTTTCTTCGGATGCGGCACGACGAGATGGCCTGGTCGATCCGGATGTTTGAACACATGATGCGAGCCGCGAACCCGGTCGAGAACCCATCCGGCGGATTGCAATTCCCGGATGAGGTCAGCGCTTTTCATCGTGCGCATTATACACACGAATTGGAATAAGTGTCAAGAAGACTGAAGGCGGATCCCGGCGTTCGCCGGGATGACGGTTAATCGTCCTTTTCTTTCCGCCGTTCGTTCCACCACGCCAGCCGCTCTCGCAATTTGGCTTCGAAGCCGCGCTCGGTCGGGGTGTAGAACTCCTGCCGCTGCATTTCGTCGGGCCAGTAGTTGGCGCCTGAGAAGCCTTCCTCGGCGTCGTGGTCGTACGCATAGCCTTTGCCGTAGCCGATTTCCTTCATCAGCCTGGTCGGGGCGTTGACGATGTTCATCGGCGGCATCAGCGAGCCGGTTTCGGTCGCGCTGCGCCATGCGGCTTTCTGCGCCAGATAAGCGGCGTTCGATTTGGGGGCGGTGGCGCAATAGAGTGTGGCCTGGACGATCGCCAATTCGCCTTCGGGGGAGCCCAGGAAGTCGTAGGAATCCTTGGCGGCGAGGCATTGGACCAGCGCCTGGGGGTCGGCGAGGCCGATGTCTTCGGAGGCGAAACGGACCAGGCGGCGGAGCAGATAGAGCGGCTGTTCGCCGGCGGTGAGCATTCGCGCGAGATAATATAATGCGGCGTCGGGGTCCGAGCCGCGAAGGCTTTTGTGGAGCGCGGAAATGAGGTTGTAATGGCCCTCGCGATCCTTGTCGTAGACCGCGACGCGGCGCTGGAGGAGGGCGGCGAGACCGGCGGGGTCGAGCGGCTCGGCCAGATCGATGGCGATCAAAGTTTCGGCCTGGTTCAAGAGGAAGCGGCCGTCACCGTCGGCGCTGGCGATCAGCGCGGAGCGGGCGTCGTGGGTCAGCGGGAGCGGCTTGTTCGCGAGCGCTTCGGCGCGGGCGAGCAATTGGCTCAGCGCGGGCTCGTCCAAGCGGTGGAGGATCAGCACCTGGCAGCGCGACAGCAATGCGGCGTTCAACTCGAAGCTCGGGTTTTCGGTCGTGGCGCCAACCAGGGTGATCGTGCCGTCCTCGACATAGGGCAGGAAA